>QMZJ01000001.1 GCA_003663115.1 Candidatus Altarchaeales archaeon
TATTAATGTAGAATGACAGGAAAAGGGAGGAGATCTTCTATAGATAATATAGAAATCAACAAAGATGAAAATTATCTTATCGTTTCTGTTAACCCAAAGATCTATAACCTGGATATAGTTTACTATGCCGCCTACGTTCTGATGGACAGGGCATATGCCATACTCGGTGGGGACCCGGAGAGGGAGATCCTGGTGGAGTTAAGACCAAAGGATAATACGGATTTAGAGACCCTGGGCAGGGAATTTAATAATGAATTGTTAAATTATGCGGTATACATGAAGCAATCCGCAAAAAATCAGAGGCTGAGGGAAGCGATCCTGCAGAGGGTGTTGATGACCAATCTCGCTCCCGTTGAGGGCGAAGAAGCAAAGGATCCCGAGGGGATCGCCAGGCCCTGGAGGGAAAAACATGGTAAAGGAAGGAAAAAAAGTTAGAATAGACGAGAAAAAAAATCGGGTAACGGTTACCTTTGACACACGGTTCTATGAACCAGAGAGCATAAGATTATCGGTTAATGACTTCAGGGATTGTTGTTCTGCTAAATTGAAATCAGAAGATGGTAAAATCACGGTGGTATTATCCCCAAAGAGTAAAGAGATCGACATAAACACTCTTGGCTATGAATTCTATAATTATGTTCTTGGTAGGATGAGATCAAGTGAATCTAGGTTTTAATTTAAAATGCCCATCACCTACTTTGATGCAAATACATGTATAGATTACACGGAGAACCAATACTTCGTAAAGAGATTAGAACCGGATTCCTTTCTAATAACCACAGAACACGGAGCCTGGGTTGTTCTGAATAAAAGGGAATATGACCTTCTGAGATTAAATCAATTGCATAAAGACCCAAATCTGTTTAATACGTTAGAGTATAAGGGGATAATAGTCACGGAGAGGAACATAGGCCATATAGTGAACATATACAGGTTAAGAAAAGATTACCTCTTTAAAGGGGTGAGCCTCCATATAGTCGCCGTGACATCAAAATGCAATCATAGATGTCCATATTGTTATACGGGATTACAAAAAAACGGGAAGGATATGGACGAAGATACGGCAAAGGCCGTTGTGGATTTCATATTCCAGAGCCCCAGTCCAGTGATAACAATAGAGATCTCCGGGGGGGAACCGTTAATGAATTTCCCAGTTGTTGAATTCATTATAGAATATTCCAAGAAACTAAATAAAAAATTCGGGAGGGATTTGATATATATACTGGTGACAAACCTCACCCCGATGGATGAAGACATCTTAAAGTATCTGATTAAGAACAATGTATCGATATCTACATCATTAGATGGACCAAAAGAGGTACATGACAAAAATAGGAAATATCTGAATGGCAGGAGTAGTTATGAAAAAACGGTTTACTGGATCGATGTGATAAAAAAACAATACAAATATCCTGCACTGGGTGCTTTACCTGTAGTTACCAGACATTCATTGCCCTATGGAAAAGAGATAGTTGATGAATACATCAAACACGATCTCAATTTTTTAAGGCTCAAATACATTTCACCAACGGGAAATGCACAAAAACGCTGGGATAAACTTGGTTATACGCCTGAGGAATACCTGGTTCTATGGAAAAAGGTTCTGGATTATATCCTCAAACTAAATGGTAAGGGCTTAGAATTCAGTGAGGGATTAACGACACTCATGCTGAAGAAGATCCTCCTAACTGTAGATCCACTCTATGTAGATCTGAATATGCCCTGTGGTGCCGGGATAGGTCAGATCACATATGATGAAAAGGGTAACATTTATACATGTGATGAAGCGAGACCGTATGATATCTTTAAGCTGGGCGTTGCAGATAAAAACAGGTACAAGGAGATCATAGCATCGAGGACTGTTACGAGCATGGTCGACATATCATCCGGCTATCCACTGATGTGCGATTTCTGTGTGTGGAAACCATATTGTGGCGTATGTGGTGTCATATCATACGCACAGCAGGGGAATATAATACCAAAGCTACCACTCGATTTCAGATGCGCTATTCATAGGGGGATGTTTGAGCATATATTCAGAAAATTGCTCTTCTCAAAGGAAAAGACGATATTGATGAAATGGGCTAATATATCCATGTTCTAGAGTTTCTAGAGTTACACATATATTTTTATACCAGAAACCCAATAATTTATATATGAAAAAGAAACTTCCGAAGATAAAGAAGGAGGTATGCTGTTTCTTGTCCGATGAGAGCGGGAGAATATCAAAGAAATCATTGATTGCAATAAGCTCTGTGATTGGGGGTATAGCAATATCCGGGCTATTTTCTGGCGCCATACGATCCGTTAAGGCAGATGGGCCCTATGGTATCCGGGCTACCTGTAATCACACCAATAATATTGGTGCAGATTATGATCCAACGAGTTGTACAATTAAAGTCACCCATAATCTTAGTTTAAATAAACATTACAATTCTGGTGTACATATGATATCAGGTTGTACACACACCAATAATTGTGATGCTACAGATCCATGCAATCCTTGACAGTTTCCTTATCCATCGTTAATGTGTCCATCCCCTCTGCTAAATTTTGCACGTCCTTCAGGATAAAATGGCTAAGATCACTTTCATTGTCAAATACATCACGATTTTGTTTTTACTTTCTGCACTGCTGCCAATAATAACTACATCATATCCTGTTGTGCAAGAGAGAAAATATGAGGGATACTGTCTCACTGCTCTGTCATATATACTAAGTGAGGAACAATCTAAAAAACTCCCATTCAAGAATTTCGAGGAATTCATTAACAGTAGTATTGAGGTGGATACTTGGGACCCAGTGGGGTTTCTTAAATTCGCTCACGATCAAGGAGATGGCAGGGTGCATGCCCGAATAGGTAGAGTATATGAACATTTAGATGTCGCTTTCTATTACACTATAGATAAAGGTGGCCAGAAGAGTGAGTTCTTCGGATGTGCTCTATTACCCTCCGATTCTCCAAAGGGACTAAGATGGTCAGATATTGTAGTAATTGAAAGTAGGCAAAAAATTGGAAGGATAATGGTAGACAACATTACATTTAATCGCGTGGATTATATAGTTAAATATTCAAACTCAAATGGCTCCTTTAATTGGGGTACAAATACAACAATTTTAATATTGTATGATAGTAACTCCTTGATTGCAAAGGGGTGGGATGCGTATATATCCTGGATAGGTACGAATCCTTATGGGGAGAGGGAATTGGTTAAGGATATCATAGAGGATAGAACTATACGAATAGAGACGCCAGCTAGGTTAGAAGAACGACAGGCGAGGCTGGATGAAATTATCCACAGCAGCCAGATAATTATTGCTGTTTTAGTTGGGATAATGATCATGATTCTCTTAGTAGAAAGAAAAAGAGAGATCGACAAATGGAGGGTTTAATATGGTAAGGAAAAGGACCATAATAGTATTTATCTTTCTGGGAATCGCATATATTGGGATAACATCGGTGGTGGACTTACCGAAGATTATAATGCCAGAGTTCAGGTTGGCTGAAAATACTACAGAGCCCGTTTTTTTGGGAGTTGACTCTAAGCAGATAAGCGATTATTATATTTATATGTACGATATATCAACGAAAAAGATTACAACCTTGGTGTCGAATAAGGCGGGTTTGTTCAGCCCGTCAATAGATGACAATAGAGTGGCTTATATCAGCTATAGTGATAATGGCCCAGACATTCATGTATTTGACATAGCCACTGGAGAGGTTAAACAGATAACCTCCGATCCCTATGAACAAGATCGTCCGCAGATCTACAAAAACAGGGTGGTATGGGAGGATGACAGAAGTAAATATGCAAAAGGAAGTAGAGTAACAAATATTTTGGATATATATATGTACGACCTAATCACTGATGAGGAAATACCGCTCATAACGACACAGCTTAAAGAAATGTTCCCAGAAATTTATGGCGATATAGTGGTCTGTGAGATATATAGTGATATAGCACATGAGAGGATCTATTTCTACAACATATCATCAAAAGAATTAAAAGAGATAACCTCAAGTTCACAGATGATGGGGTCACCTAAGATATATATGAACACCGTGGCATGGACTACACTGCTCGCGGGAGGAGACATCTTCATATACGATCTTGCAACGGGTAAAAAAATGCAGATTACCGATTCGGTAGAAAATGAATTTGATATAGATATATACAGAAACAGAATTGTCTACGCAAAAGGATTTTTTGACAGTGGTTTAGACATCTATATGTACGATATAGGTTCTGGTGTTGAGACGAGAATTACCAACACACCAAATAACCTGGAAAGGATGCCAAAGATCTACAAGGATATAATCGTCTACGTGAGACGGGAGGGGGAATACTCAAATATCTATTTATATGATCTAAAAACTGGAGAAGAGGTCAGGATAGAATCTCCATCAAAATTCAATTACTTGCCAGATATCTGGGAGGATAAAATAGTGTGGATGGCGTTCGATATTTCTAAAAAGGGGTTTTGGTGAGATGGTTTTTATCCTCTACAGGTAAGTTACCCTATAGAATGAAAGCGAGAAAAGAATTCTTTGATGAATTAAAAAAGTTACAGTTGCATAATGATGTAATGAAGGAAATTATTTTAGTACATGAAGGGGTTAAACCCTTAACGAGGATAATGCTTCCTCAGTCCCAACTCAAGTCATTTCAAGAGTTTTTAAGAGAGTATGGGTTCTATATTGCAGAATCGGGTTATAAGGTCATATCGAAAAGAGACAGGGGTAAGGGGGGCTGGAGGAACAAAATCCTAAGGATAGTTAGTGCAGATTCTAGGGAGGGAGATCCTTTCTATTATATTGCCAAATCAGAGGAGATTGCTGAGGAAGCAAAAGCTGCAGAATTTCTAAGTTCAGATAAATCCGGTCAATTATTGGGTTACCCAGAATGTTGTCAGAAGTTCTTTAAAAAATACTTTACACTGGCAGACGAAAAACAGTGCGATTTCGTTCTTTATACGCTCTCAGAGACAAGGGAGGACTATCCATATGATTTCTATAATAACAATGCCTCCCGATACTTTGGTTATTCTCTACTGAGCCATTTTCCGTGTTCTTTTAACTGCAAGGAATCATCGAGTCTGGCAAAGAGTTATTACGATGTGCTAAAAAAATACTCAAAGGAATGGGCGGACATGTTCCTTTATTGGCAGAGATCGGCGATCATCTACACCGAATACAGGGGCGTGTTCTTACTTAAGAATTTCGAATTGGATGGAAATGTTTTAAGATATGGCGATTCATATTGGCCGTATTCCACAATAATAAACGAGAATCTGCACATACTAAATAGGGCGGACAACATTCTGATCAATTCAAAGAACAATTTCTCGGCCCGTAAGGGAGAAAGGGTTTTAAAGAACTTTAAGGGCGAGAATGTGGGATTGATGATTTTTGGATAATTCAAAAGAAATAGTTTTTAAAGCCTTATCATATATATAATTATTGGAGGGACAAAGAATGAGGATTAACAGATTACCGATTTTGGCTTTATTTCTAACGACCATAGCTCTGATGAACGGTTGTCTCGAATCCAAAGAAAAGGCTAATGAGGTAGTCATCTATGTCGCTCACGATCAGGATTACTCGGAACCTATCTTAAAGGAATTTGAGGAAGAAACGGGCATTAAGGTAAGAGCGCTTTATGATACAGAAACCACGAAAACGGTTGGTTTGGTAAACAAATTGATAGCTGAGAAAAATAGACCCCGGGCGGATGTATTCTGGAATAACGAGGTAAGTAGAACGATCGTGTTGAAAAAAGAGGGCATTCTCGAGCCTTACTGCTCACCCAATGCTGCCGAGGTCCCGGATATATACAAGGATCCGAACTGCTACTGGACGGGCTTTGGGGCGAGGGCAAGGGTTATAATCTATAATACAGAGCTTGTAGATAAAGGGGATGCCCCGACATCTATAATGGATCTAAGGGATCCAAAATGGAGGGGGAAGATATGCGTGGCAAATCCATTGTTCGGATCGACAGGATCTCACGTGGCCTCTCTCTTCGCATACTGGGGGGATGAAAAAGCCATGCAGTACCTCAATGATCTGAAGGAAAATGACATCGGGATCGTGGAGAGCAATGGCATGGTTAGAGACTTGGTCGTTAGTGGCGAATTTTACATAGGTCTAACAGACACGGATGATGCGAATGATGCCTTGGTTGAGAATAAGCCCATAGCGATGGTATTTCCGGATCAGGGGGATGGGGAGATGGGCACATTAGTGTTTCCAAATTCGGTAATGCTGATCAAGAACGGGCCAAACCCGGAGAATGGGAAGAAGCTTATTGACTATCTTTTAAGCAAGAGGGTGGAGAAAGCCCTGTCCTATTCTAAGGCAATGCAGATACCCCTAAAGCCGGGAGTAGAGCATCCGGAGAATGTTCCGGATATAGGTAAATTGAAAAACATCCCTGTAACACAGGAGGAGATCTATAATAAGTTAAAGGTATCCCAGAGATTTGTTCAGGAGCTTTTTATCAGATAATCCCAATTCTTACGGAAGATGCTCCAAAGATTTCGGATAGATCTGAGATTATTATTAAAAATTTTAGCATTTTTACTGTTTCTCATTCTCGCTATACTCCCCGTTCTCTGCATCTTTTTATCAAATCTTTCACCCGAACTTTTCTCTGTTTTTGATGAGAGGCTCTCATCGATTTTCCTCAGAACCCTTCTACTGTGTCTCGGCACCGTAGCGTTAAGTCTTGCTATGGGAATCCCGTTCGCCTTTCTTTTAGAGTATACCGATCTGCCTTTCAGGCAATTTTTCAGGATTGCCTACCTCCTACCTTTGCTGATACCACCGTATATAAGTGCAATAGCCTGGCTGGAATTTATGGGAAAGAAAGGGGATCTCGTAAGTTTAGATTTACCCATTTATGTATACAATCTGCCCTCTGTCATAATTATTCTGGCACTTTCATTCTTCCCAATCGTAACATTGATAACGTCCTTTGCCCTCAGAAACATCGATTCCAGACTGGAGGATGCTGCGAGACTTTTATATCCGCAGAGAGAGGTTATAAGAAGGATAACCCTTCCCCTGATAATGCCCCACATTCTCATCAGTTCGATCTTCGTTTTCGTGTTTTCTATCTCCGAGCTCGGTGTTCCAGCGCTGCTGATGGTAAATGTCTTTACCCCGGAGATATTTGCGCAATTTAGCGCCTTTTTCGATACATCCAGGGCAATTGCGCTATCCATCCCTATGGTTGTATTAATATTTATTATCATTTTATTAAACCACAGGTGCCTCGGAAGGAGATCCTTCATAACGATATCATCCTTCTGGAGGAAGGGGAGATTGGTTAGGCTATCAAAAACTCATAGATTAATCGCACTGACATTCATCTCCATTATCCTGATCTCCTCCACCTTGATACCCATATTCATCCTGTTACTTGAGTCCAGACTTCAGTTTCTAAGAGCCTTTTATGAGGGATTTGAACCTATTATAAATAGCCTACACTCTGCCATTCTCGGTGCCACATTAATGACCCTTCTTGGTTTTTTTCTGGCGTATTTTTATAAGAGGTCGTTCGATCCAATAATCCTGTTTCCGATATCAATTCCAAGTATGACGGTGGGGATAGCAATTATCAATTTTTTTAACACTGATATGACTTCTCTCATCTATAACAGCTTTTTGATCATTATCATCGGGTACACGGCGAGATTCCTCCCGTTTGTCACAAAGACACTCTCCCCGTTCTTCGAACAGATACACCCATCAATAGAGGAATCGGCACTATTATCCGGGTCATCCTTTCCGAGAATTCTTCACAGAATCCTCCTGCCACTGATGAAACCGGGGATTATCTCCTCCTGGGTAGTTGGTTTTGTCCTTTCTGTCAGAGAATTATCCGTAACTCTTCTGGTCTCCCCGGCGGGATTCCAGACACTACCTGTGAGAATCTATACACTAATGCATTACGGGGCCCCGGAGATGGTCTCATCCCTCTCCCTGATACTTATTTTTTTGATCATAACACCCGTAATTTTACTTCTCGTATCTAAGAGATTAATAGGGCTGGTGATAAAGTGAGCTTTATTGAAATTCATAAAGTTGATAAGTCCTTCGGCAAGAAGAGGGTGATCTCCAATCTATCCCTATGGGTAGAGAAGAACGAGCTTTTGGGCATTCTGGGTCCCTCGGGCTGTGGAAAAACAACCCTCCTGAGACTTATTGCCGGATTTGAAGTGCCGGACAGGGGTGAGATCAGGATAGATGGTGACTGTGTATACAGCTCGAGTAATGGGATATTTGTACCACCCGAAAAAAGGAATATCGGCATGGTATTTCAGGACCTGGCACTGTGGCCCCATATGACGGTAAGGGAGCATATCGATTTTGTGCTTGGATCGAGGAATATCAAGAGTAAAGAAAAAATCGAGGAGATTCTGGAGTTGGTAGATCTAAAATCGCTGTCAGAGTCTTATCCGGAACAGCTCTCGGGTGGGGAAAAACAGAGGGTCGCCATAGCCCGGGCCCTGGCTCAGGAGCCAAGGGTTCTACTACTGGATGAACCACTCTCGAACCTGGATCAGATCCTGAGGAAAGATTTTAAAGGTGAGATCACAAAGCTAAGGAAAAAATTTGGAATCACCACCATCTACGTAACCCATAATTATCTTGAATTGATAGATATAGCGGATAAAATTGCCATAATGCGAAAAGGCAGAATAATCCAATTCGGAAGAAGTAAAGAGGTTTATCAAAGCCCAAAAAATAATTTTGTGAGGAATATTCTGGGTAAATAGAGGATGAGAAAAAACTTGGCGATAGAGCTACGGAAGAGATAAAAACGATCTCTTTTTATACAGAGAACAGGGGGTGACAGATGTCGCCTTCGGCGGAGGCGAACCCGCCATCAGGAGTGATATCTTTGAATTAGTTTCCCATGCAAGACATCTTGGATATGACCTCGTCTGTGATGGCCCATGGAAGGAATATACAGATATATTTGGCTGGGATGAATTTAAGCCTGTCCCCGGAAAGAAGGTAAAAACTGTGGGGGTGATTATCAGAACACAAATTTATTAAGCAGAAAAATTAATTGATAACAGGTATGAAAAAATACATTAAATCGTTGGTTCTATTTGTTGCCCTGTTTTTGATTCTCCTCAGTTTAGGTAATGTCCATGCGCAGTGTGTAAGCCCAAGTGTCAATCCACCCTGTGATTGTGATGGTGATGGAAACAATAAGACCACTGGCGGTTGTACCTTCACTGTTCCGGACTGCGACGATGATGCTGATGGATTCGACACAGATGCTGATCCCGTCAACTGTCCGGGCGGTACCGACTGCAATGACGCCGATGATGGCGTACATTCAACAATAACCTGTTACGATGACTGTGATGGCGATGGCTTTGGAGACCCTGCTACTGGATCGCCTGAATGTGTAATTGCATGTGGAGATGCGACAGCCTGTGGAAAACCCAGGGTAGCCGATAACACTGACTGCGACGATAGTGATGCTTCAGTTAATCCCGGGGCCGTCGAAGTTTATTGTAACTGCAAGGATGACGATTGTAATGCGGGAACCCCGGATGGACATGATGGCGATGGAGACGGGTATGACATCTGTGGCCCCGCCGACATTTGTAATCCAGATGGCAAGTTAGCAGACTGCAACGATAGTGATGCTTCAGTTAATCCCGGGGCAGCCGAGGTTCCGTGTAACTGCAAGGATGACGATTGTAATGCGGGAACCTTAGATACACCTCCCGATGCCGACGGTGACGGTTATGACATCTGTGATCCTTCAGATCCCTGTGATGGGGATGCCAATGTATCGGATTGCGACGACACCAATGGAAATATCTATCCCAATGCTATAGAGCAATGCGATGGTATAGACAACAACTGCCCAGGGGATCCCGGGTTTGGACAATGCGATGAGGGCTGCGATGACGATGACGACGATTATTGTGATTGGACAATGGCTTATATCGCTCACGCTCTAAACACCTGTTTAGCCAACTACGGGCCAGGCTTCTGCGGGGCAAACCCTGACAGCCAATGCGAATGCGATAAACCAAACGACTGCAGAGATAATGATGCAAATGTACACCCACCGGACATGGGACTTGAGAATGACACGAGTGCCTGGCCTAATCCTAATATCTGTGGTGGAGACAATACCGGTGACGGTATCCCAGATTGTTGTGATGGGATAGACAATGACTGCGATCTTACTGCGGATGAGGGTTGTCCCATGCCGTATCCGAATATTAGAGTGTGGGAGCGAGATACTGGTGTGGTTGTTATTCCCTCACAACCAATGGATATCTGTATTCCTGTGGGTGGGGCAAAGACAGAGTGCTATTATAATATTCGTGGAGACCCCAACTTTAAGAAAGAGGGTAACTTTACAATAAATGTAACGTGGATGGCACCGGTTAATAAGAGCGTAGAAAAAAATTTTACGGTAAATCACGATGATGATCAGATGTCTTGCGAGTGTTTTTATGCCGCTGATTGTAGGGGTATGTCGTGTTGGCTCGGGGGCAGTTTGGGCAGTGATTGGGATAAGGGCAATCCCAATATAGAAAAATGGTGCTGTGGCGATGATCCCGATGAGCACTATGTTGGGGGTACTGATGGGACATTCGCGTGCTGTGACAACAAGAATACAACATCTATGGTTGATCTTGGGGGAGATGAGTGCGTAATTGGTGGTGTATGTCAGGATCGATTGGTTGGTCCGGATGAGGATGGTACTCCCGCACTTTGTGATGGAATAGATAATGACTGCGATGGAAAGGTGGATGAGAACTGTGGGTGCGATTCCTCCAAGCACTCGTGCGACACAAATACAAGCTGTCCAAACTTTCGCTGTAACGACAGTTATGGGCATTCAAAATCCTGCTGGAGGGTCGGTGGAGATTCCCACCCGATCGGAGCAACGGCGTGTTGTGGAGAGAATGCTACATTTCCAAATACGCCGGGGGAGTATTATATCTGGAATCCGTGTGATGGAACCGATGCGTGCTGTGATCAAGCAGGTGAGTGCGTTCTCAGGGGTGTATGTATGAATTACGTACCACAACCAGAGACGAATTTTCCGTGCGATTTCATCGATAATGACTGCGACTGCCTGATAGATGAGGATTATGACCAGGACCATGACAGCGTTTCGACATGTGCTGGAGACTGTAACGATACCAATCCAGGTATTTATCCCGGGGCCCCAGAGATATGCGGCGATGGGATAGATCAGGATTGCGATGGAGAGGACATAGAATGTGGAAAACCCGAGGAGATAACCCTTGGGAATCTATGCAGGCTGGTTTATGATACATTATATCTACTTATTTATGCCGCGGTGGCGATAACAGTGCTATTGATGGTTATAGGGGGGATCAAGCTCATGGGTGCAGAAGATCCGGAGGGGGCATCTAATGCCAAAGGTATGATAAAGAATGCGGTAATTGGTTTAATTCTTGTCTTTGCCCTGGCCGGGATTGGTCACATGTTCGTTCCGGAATGCGCCCCATTGCCCGGAACTGGCTATCATCCACCCTTCCGTTTTGGTGAGCCCCCACCACTGTCAGTAAGGATTTTGAAACCACAGGATGGAGAATTTTTTGAAGCAGGCGAGAATGTACTTTATGATTCCCTGATACTCGGAGGTTCACCACCGTATATGTACGTCTGGGACTTCGGCGATGGAACGCCCACGATTTATGGGACATGTGCCGCCGCGGCCTGTCCATGCCCAACGATACATAATTATACCAAGGGAGTATACACAGTAAGTGTGGTAGTTACAGACAGCGCCGGTAGAAAGGCATGGGATGAGGTGGAAATTCTGGTTGACATGATAATTGCGGAAATAGATTCACCAGAGGAGGGATTCATAGGTATATTTGGGGATCCGATAGACTTCAACGGAACGGTTAAGGGCGGAAAACCACCATATACCTATGAATGGACATCGGACAAAGATTCTCCACCGCCGATGGGGGTCACAGAAGACTTACTGGGTTATGCTGGATTATCTATAAATGAACACGTAATCACATTCACGGTTACAGATAGCAAAGGTAGAACGGCTTCTGATAGTGTCTTTGTAGAGATCCTAACAAATGTTCCAACGATATCCTCATCCTTTGGGATTGATACTGCTCAGAGTTGCTGGGAGGATAGCTGGTGGGAGGAGGATCAAACCTCTTTCATGTTCAATGTAACCCCCGCAAAATTGATTCCAGCGGGAGACAATTTAGTGATAGATGTGAGGGTTGTAGAAATGGGCGATTGCACGGGAGATTGGATCCCAATGGTAGACTGCTGTACCGGGGATGTGAATAGCAAATCCATGTCTTTTGCTGGGCCCATACCCGCTGGTACACCCGTGGAATGGGCATTTATCGACTTCTGCAAAAAGGCCAAGAAATTGGAGATAAGAATCAGTACCAGTACAGATAAGTGGACATTCTGCGCTTGCTGTGATGTCGAAAATCCATCGGGAAGTTGTCCAGGCAGGGGTGATCCACCACACGATTTCCATGAGTGTAGTGTAGAACTTGGACCTTGTTCTGTACTATCCTGCGATTAATCTAAGAGTCATTTTTAGAGAGGCCACATATTTATACCAGTATTTTAAATAACCTTTATGAAGAGAGATGAGGCTCAATAAAGCAGAAATTCTCGCAATAGCATTAATCGTGTTGATCCTGAGCGGAACCGCATCCTCCGAGGCTCCCTGGGAATGGGTGTATAGTCATACCGTGGGCTGGGTGATAGATCAGATCAAGAGCATACCCGTGCGTTTCAGAGATTGGTTCATGAATGCCGTGATAGTTAATATCCAGAAGATACTGGGTTTATTAAAGGATATAATTATGTGGAACCCAGATCCAGACGATATTAAGCCCATGGTAGATGATTTTATGGAGATCCTGATACCGGTTTATGCGATGATAATAATCATTCTGGGGATTTATATAATATTTATATCGACCACCCCGGCTGGGAGGGCGAGGGCAAAGTCCATATTCTGGAAGATATTGTTGAGTATGGTTCTGGTTTCATTATCACTTGAGATATTTAAGATACTTTTAGGTATTTCCGAGGCACTGGCACTGAGGATGCTGGCTGGTACCAT
Organism: Candidatus Altarchaeales archaeon; assembly: GCA_003663115.1. Classification (GTDB taxonomy): domain Archaea; phylum Altiarchaeota; class Altiarchaeia; order IMC4; family QMZM01; genus QMZJ01. The sequence continues at coordinate 13,137 of QMZJ01000001.1, forward strand.
AACCACGGATTTCCCACAATTTGAGGGATTGCGCCTGATGAATCCAGCAACAGTTTTCTTCCTCCTTATAGGTCTTTGCATTATACTCATCATCACGGCTATTGTCACGGCAATTAGGTGTCTCATCGTGTTACTGGCCTGTGCAATATTCCCGTTCACGCTGTTCCTGTACTTCTTTGAGTTCACGAAGGATATAGGCTCCAAGCTTCTCAGATATTCCATAGCTGCAATATTTACTCAACCCGTTCAGGCATTGATGCTGGCAATAACCATAATTTCGATGGATTCGGTCGGTATGCAAAATGCATCCTTTAGCGTGACTATCGCCCATATATTCCTAGTTAGTGGGGGCACCATCATGATCGCTCTGGCTCCGTTGATAATGCTGGGACTTATGAAGTGGATAGGTGGCGCCCTTGCGGGTATCGGGATAGTAGTTTCATTCGTACATCCTGTACTGGGTAGTGCAATGGTTGCTGCTGGGTCCATAGCTGCTGGCATGGGTCCGGGAGGATTGATTGCTGGCGGAACCGCCTACGGGCTCAGTAAAACTTATATGCAGGCAGCTGGAATCAGAACCAGAGGAATGGAGCGCAGGGCGAGAAAACGCATGGAAAAGAGGGAGAAAAAGGAAGAGAAGAGAAGGAAAAAGGTGATGAAGCAACACAGACCATTCAGTGATTTTGATAGGTCTTGGAAACCACCAGAAGCTACCCAATCATCAGACGAATCAACAGAGAATAATCAACGATAAGTCGGAAAAATGCAAAAATTTAGAATGACGCGGATAATTATTGGAATAACATTGACTGTGTTAGCCCTGAGTGGAATTGCATCCTCCGGCTGGGTAGAAGATCAGATCATAAAGATACCCGAGCATTTCGCAAGGTTTATTTTGGATATGATGATCCACCATATCAAGGGGATGCTGGTCTGGGTAAAAGATATGCTTATGTGGAACCCAGATCCAGACGATATTAAGCCCATAGTAGATGATTCTATAGAGATCCTGATACCGATTTATGTGATGATAATAACCCTCACCGGCATATATGTATTATTCCTATCGATCTCCCCGGCTGGGAGGGCGAGAGCAAAGTCCATGCTCTGGAACTTAATATTGAGTATGGTTCTGGTTTCATTATCACTTGAGATATTTAAGATACTCCTCAATATTTCAGGTGTATTAACTCGAAGAATAATAGCAGGCATCGTAACCACTAACCTCTCACAACTTATAGGATTGAGTGAGATGAATCCATGGATGCTTTTCTTCCTGTATATATTTATTATTCCCGTACTCTTCTGTGCAGTTCTTGCCGTAGCGCTTAGATACATTATTGTATTGATACTCTGTGCAATATTCCCGTTCACGCTGTTCCTGTACTTCTTTGAGTTCACGAAGGATATAGGCTCCAAGCTTCTCAGATATACCATGGCTGCCATATATACCCAGGTTGTTCAGGCATTGATGCTGGCAATAACCGTGATCTCGATCAATTCGGTTGTTGTAACAGGTTTATCTACCAACGCAAATATTATCTACGGATTATTAATCGTTGCGGGGAGTCTTATGATCGCTCTGGCGCCGTTAATGATGATGGGTATCCTGAAATGGGTGGGTGGTGCCGTTGCAGGTATTGGAATGATCCTTTCCTTTAGATATCCGATGATCGGCGGTGCAATGGTAACCGCAGGTGGAGTAGCTGCTGGTATGGGTCCAGGGGGGCTGATTGCCGGCGGAACTGCATATGGGCTCGGCAAGGCTTACATGAGGGCATCACCGGTTAGGCAACAGAAAATAGAACGTAGGAGAGAGTGGCGCGAGGAAAATAAAGGAAGGGGCAGGGGGATCAAAGACTATTTCAGGAGGAGAGGTAGAGCAGCTAAGGAGTATTTCACTGGTGGGAAAGCCAGGGGTGCAGGCAGATCCATGGAAGCGCAAAGATCCGATATCGATGCCATGCTCAGAGCTAAGGATGAGGAGGGCTACATTCTGACGAAAAAATATGGAGTAAGAAGGCACGGATTAATAGAGCCAGGTGAAGAATCCTCTGGATGGGGTTTATTCAGACGAAGAAGTGGCAGTCAGGTGGGCAGCAAAGGAGAGACGGGTACTGGAAAGGGCAGCTCAATAGGTAACAAAGGCACTACAAAATCAGACGAATCAACAGAGAATAATCAACGATAAGTCGGAAAAATGCAAAAACTTAGGATAACACGAAGGGGAAAGATCCTCATTGCTGTAATCGCGTTATTGCTCATTAGCGGTAGTGTAACAGCTTGGCAGGTATGCAAATATGGCAGTGAGGAACACGGATGCTCATTGGATCCCAGATCATGGCCGGGGTGTATATTCGGGGTATTTATTGATATCGGTAACTGTGTCATGATGTTCTTTATCTCTCTGATGACCGAGTTTATCCTGATGAATCCGGATATAAACGAATTCAAACCCTTTGTTAATGATATCGTCTCGATTCTATTTCCGATATACGTCATAGCGATAATCATTACCGGTATCTATATAATCTTTCTGTCCACCAGCCCCGAGTCCAGGGCGCGGGCAAAGTTGATGCTCATCAGGTTGATAATGGGTATGGCTATGGTAACAACCTCATTGAGTATTTACGAGTTACTTCTCAATCTATCCGAAGCTATAGCGGGAAGAATCCTGTCCGGATGGATCCTTGGCGGTGGCGGTGGCGGTCTTGCTATATTGGCTACTCTCGTGGTTGTTTCAGTTATACTTTTTTTCATATCCGCATGGATCTTGCCAATGCTTGCTGTAATAGCCCTGATATCTATCGCCGCCAGGTTCTTTTTGGTCTCACTTATGGCCGTTCTCTTTCCCCTGACCCTATTCCTGTACTTCTTTGAGTTCACGAGGAGTATTGGACAAAATATGATGAGATATACCCTGATGGCAATATTCACACAACCCGTTCAGGCATTGATGCTGGTTATAATGATTATCGGGCTTAATAATATAAGCACTACGGGCGACATTCTAGGGAAAATAGTCAGTCTGGTGATGGGGATTGCCGGTTTCTTGATGGTTATCTTCGCGCCATTATTAATGCTGAAGCTAATGAGCTGGGTGGGTGGCGCCGTGGCCGGCGCGGGAATGATACTGGCATACAAAAGACCGTGGGTGGGTGCATTATTGGTGTCTGCTGGGGGTATAGGCGCTGGCATGGGCCCGGAGGCAATGGCGGCTGGAGGCGCCGTCTATACGCTGGGTCTTGCATATCAGAGGAAGTTTCCATCGAGGAGAAGACTTGACAGGACGAGAAGGTTGGTGAGAAAGGGCTGGGAAAGGGTAACTGGGAAGGTACGTGAAGAGGCCCCGGTTGTGGGCGCATGGTTGGGTAGAAGACGTTATATCGGGAGACCCCTTACGATCGCCCATAAGCTCGGCAAAGAGCATGTCGGTCGATCGATCGGTAAAACATACGGGATACTTAAAAACGTTAAGAGACGTGCGGGACATACAGTCCGCGTGGTTAGAAAGCACTGGAAGTTCATTGGGAAATCTCTGTTCATACCCGGATACTGGATATATGGAGGCAGTAAATTCATGGTGAGACGGATGGGTATTTCCATAGGGAGCAGGTTGAAAGCGCACAGGCTTAACAGACATATAGAGAACATAAGAAGAGCCAGTACGAGGTCAGAGGTATGGAATGAATTAAGGAAAAGTGGTGTGGATGAGAGAGGGGTCAGACAGAGATGGAGCGATTGGTGGAAGAGACGCGAAAAGTTCAGGGAGAGATTTGAAAAAGCGAAGAGGGGGCGTATCACAGCGAAGCGCTATATAAAAGATCATAAGAAAAAAATCAGAGAGATTGACAGAAAGATCAAGAACCTAGAGAAGACGGGCTCTATAATTAAAGAGGAGGGAGGCTATGGATGGAGGGGCAGGTATAATAAGATCAGAGATCAGATCGACAAACTGAAAGATAGGCGTGATAGATTAGTTGGTAATCTAGAAAGACATGAAAAGAATTATAGGAAATATAAGGATGAGATCAAGAAACTGAGAGTCAAAATAAAGAAGAGTGAAGGCATGGAGGGGCGGGAGATCCGAAGGCTCAAGGAGAAATATCCCATCAAGAAAGAGGATGCGGATAAACTACAGGATGAACTGTACAGAGAGTTTAAGAAACTGCGCGGTGAAAAGTATATGGACACAGCCACGGCAAAGAATCGGGCGCGGGACCTCGTTAATAGGTACATTGCGGAGAATGACTTCAGGGTTGTTGAGGAGGGGTTACGGGAGGCAGGCATAGATGAAAAGAGGATAACCGAGTTAGGGGATAGATACGACAGGCGTGGTCTGGATAGATTGAAAAGGGAGGCAGAGGAGAGTATCAAATTTAAGAGGGCCATCGAACATGATCTTGATTCCGCAACTACCTTTGAGGAGGTGGAAGAGATTAACGAGAGACTCGGCGACCGAGGTCTCTCAAAGGAAGAATTTGAAAGGTTGAAAGAGAGGGAGATGGAAAGAAGAGAGAAGGAAGTCGAAAAAATCGAAAAAGAGGAAGCGAAGGATTGGGCGAGACGGAAAGTAGCGCGAGAGGGCATATCCAGCGAAGATGAGGCTTGGGCGATTGAAGAGATGAGAGAAGATGGGATAAACCCAGAAAAACTCAGCTCGAAAGAACTTAATGAAGAGATCAGGGCAAGGGTAATTGAGAGAGAGGCCCATCATGAAGCCGAGAGGATAATAAACGAAGAGATGGTAGTAAGTGATAGATTCACGGAAGATGTGAAGAATTCGCTCAGGGCAAATGACGCTATGGAAAGGCTCAAATACGCCAGAAACCCCGAGGAGGTAAAGGCGATCGCGAGGGAATTTGGCGTTTCGGAAAGAGATATACATAGGATAGGTGCAGAGTATATGGCCCCCGAGGAGGGAATAGAGCGCAAACCGAGTGCGACCGGGAGGGATCTGGATACGTTCAAGGAGAGCGCAAAAAAGGCCATCGAAGAGAAAAAGCATCAAATAGAAAATAAACTTGGAACCCTCGATAAGATCAAGAGATATGGTCCTCATGTAGGTTTGGCTCTTACCATTCCAGGTTATGTACCCTACATGGCAGGCCGTAGCCTGTATGGTGCAATGACAACGGCAAGATCTCTTATTGCTCTACAGACGATTAATAGATTAAATTACCAGGACGCCGAGAGATATAAGAAATTGATAAAAGCAATGAAGAGGGGTGGAGCTACTGAGAGGGAAGCCAGAATGTTAATTGGTGATGAACGGGTTGTTAGCAAGGACGATTTTGAGAACCTTAAAAAGAGGGCATCAGACTTCATAATCGCAAAGAAATTTGCTGATAGACACTATCCCGGGTTTACAAGGGAATTCTTCAAGCCCTTTAAGCCGAGCAGTACCATAAAAAAGGCAATAAAAAGGGGCAAGAAATACGGCGTGTCTGAGAGCAAGTTGGCGAGAATAGAAAAGTACTACGAGAGAGAAATGGCGAGAATAGAGAAAAAGTACGCTGTACCCAAGGGCGCAAAGTTGTCCAGGGAGAGATTGAGGGATCTCAGGAAAGAAAAGAAACTACTCATCGATAGGATAAATAAACAGATCAATAATGAGATAATAGAGAGTGGTGGCTTTTCCAGGCACCTGAGGAGAGTGGGCAACAAATATCTGTTACTCGATAGTGAAATAAGGGACATAGATGATCACTTTAAAGCCACCAGGGCCAGAGAGATAAGTAGATTAGAGAGAGCTGAGGAGGGAGCTATGTTTAAACTCAGACCAGAGGAGAGGATCGAAAGAATGAATGAGATAAATGCAAAATCCCTTGTAAATACACACAGATCGATGGCCGAGATAGTTGGGGTCGAGGGCTATAATGAGATGACCGCGGAGGAGCATGCAGATTACGCCAAGCTCGGTTTGGCCCCTGAAGGGGGTGAAAAGGGAGAATTGCTATCTGAAGAAGAGATTAAAGAAGAGTCATTGAAGCATAGTGTTGATTTGGGTGGCAATCTTCATGCAAGAATGCTGCTCGAGGATTACATGGGTATTGGCCCCAGACCGAGTGAGTTCTATCACGGAATAGGACCCGAAACTAAAGAAGAAAGAGAGAAAGAAAGAGAAAGAAAGGAGATGTCGCCTCTATATACAGCTGCGACAACGGAGACGGAGACGCTTGCAGAGGCAGTGATTGAGGGCCTGGATGAACTGAAAAAATCAAAAAAGGAAAAATCAGAATGAAAAATAGATTAACAATAATCGGGATAATTGCAATAATGCTCCTGTCGGGAACTGGAGAGGTGTTTGCAGACTGCTGGAGTGACCCGGGACCTTGCATACTGCAAGCAATCATAGATTTTCTTCTTCCGGACCCCGGCGATGTCGCAAACGCTCTGAAGCCAATGATTCTCACAAATCCCGATCCGTCAGATGTTGCCCCCCTCATGAATTCTTACCTCGACCTGTTGCACCCCATTTTTGTCCTGTCGATAATAATACTCGGTTTCTACCTTATCTTCATGTCCGGTTCCCCCGGCGGAAGGGCAGCAGCCAAGAACAGGTTCTGGAAACTTATATTGACTATGATCCTGGTTTCATTATCATTGGAAATATTCAAGATACTTCTTGGTATATCTGAGGGTATTACTGCAAAGGTACTTGGTGGCGTTACAGACGGTTCAATCGAGTTCAGTGCGATAGAGACCATTACGTTTGTACTCGTACAGTTGTTTCTTTGGTTTATATATATATGGATTCTGATATCTATCGGCCTGCGGTATATCCTGGTATTGATATGTGCCGCATTGTTTCCGATAACGATATTCCTCTACCTCTTTGAAATGCCGATCATAGGGGCCATGGGTAGGGAAATGGGTGCAAAGATGTGGAGATGGACACTCGCGGTGATATTTGCGCAGGTTATTCAGGGGGTTATGTTGGCTATAACTGTCATCTCCTTCGGCAATATAAACGAGGCGGCGGGCTGGGGCAAACTCGGAGCGGCTTTCATTGGCATTGCGGGCTTTGTATTGATCGCACTCGCGCCCCTGATGATGGTCGGGATTCTAAAATGGATCGGTGGTGCAATGATGGGGATAGGAATGGCTGTATCCCTTGCTAATCCTGCGCTGGGCTTTGCCATGACTGCTATGGGTGGGCTGATGATGGGTCAGGGTCCCGCATCGGCATTGATGGCGGCCGGAGGGGCCGCCGGGATGGGTTTTGCTCTGAGGAAGGGCCAAGAAGCTGCTGGCTTGAGGATGAAAGAAAAAATGAAAGAGATGGAGAGAAAACGACGACAAATGAGACTTGGTGATGATTTTAAAGATGAATAAGAAACTAAAAATTATATCAATAGTGGGTGTGTTACTCATCGGATCGATACCCGTATCGGCAGTTGGTTTAGAGGAGTTGATAGGTTGGGCATTGAGCTGGATTGAAGGTGTTATAAATAACTTCTTTAACGAGTTGCTTGGAAAGGTAATTGATCTACTTACATGGAACCCCGATATCACCATAGTCAAACCACTTATGGATGACTTTATTGAATTGGCCACCCCGCTCTATATAATCGCGTTTATACTTATCGGGATCTACTTCTTCTTCCTCTCCGAATCGCCCAAGGGGAGGGCGAGAGCGAGATCGGCACTGTTAAAATTACTGCTCAGTCTGGCATTTGTGATAACTGCAACCACAATATATCAGTTTCTTCTGGACCTCTCCGAGTTATTGGTTAACTTCGTTATGAGTCTCGTGGAGATAGACCTGAGCATAATCGGTATTTTAGCTCTGTATTCTGTTGCTCCCCTCTTTGCAATGGCAATAGGTTTTGTTCTCTTAACCCTATTGGCTTTTTTTACCTTGAGATACTTACTACTTCTGATTATGGCGGCAATATTCCCGTTAACGATATTCTTCTTTTTCTTTGAGTTTACTAAAGACTATGGTAGACAGATAATGAGATACACGCTCATGCTCATCTTCGTTCCGGTTCTTCAGGCGATCATCTTGGTATTTATAATAAGCACCATGAATACCATAGGAAGTGTAAGGGGCTGGGGTAATCTTGCAGGAATTGCGATAACGATAGGTGGATTTTTAATGATGATAGCAGCTCCATGGATGACCTTGGGGCTTTTAAAGTGGATCGGTGGTGTGCTTTCTTTTGCCGCTTTCACACAACTGGCGGCCGGCAGAATGAATCTTGCGGTTTTATTGTTCTTTAGCAGCGGTCTTATGATGGGTGAAGGTGCGGGAGCTGTCCCATTAGCCGCAACCTTCTGGTTTATCGGTCAATTGGAGCACAAAAGTGAGGAGGTAGGAGAGAGGTTATACAGAGCACGAAAGGAACGTATTAGACCCCGAGGACATGGTGGGGAGGAGGGACATGGAGAAGGTGGCAGGGGAGGAGTACGTGGAGAACCACATATAAGACCAAGAAAGCCGGGTGCCGTCGAGGCTGGAGGAATGACGCGAAGAGGCAAAACGAGGTTAGAAGATATAATACTGGCGGGCGATAGATTTATGGAGGAGGGTTATAGACTGAAGAATGAGGGGCGCCCGGGATACAAAGAGAAATTTAAAATAGCCAGAGATAGATATGAAAAAGCCATGGAACTCTCTGAGAGGGCTACAGAGGTGTTATCGGATCGCAAAAAGGCAGAGCTCTATGCCAAGATGGGTGAGGCATACGAGCAATTAGACCGTACAGATATAGCGAGGGATAGATATAAAGAAGCCATGAGATTGGATCCGAAAAATCCCAAATACGCCGAAAGATTAGCGGATATACTCTCCAAGAGGGGATAACTTACCCAACTCTGACAACTCTCTTTAGGCCTGAAACTGCAAAATCGACATCTTGCACAGCTAAGGTATTCTAAGACCCCCCCTGAACTCTGTAGGCATAACCTCTTTCACCGCAGCCCGGCGCCTTGATCTTCAGGGCTTTGAATATCTCCTCAAGATCCCCGAGCTTGATCGGTCTCCAGATATAAAGCCCGCTCTTTTTATGGGGAGAAGTCGGTCTCTTCTTCCTTGTAGATCTTAATCCGGGTTCCATCTATTATCAACTCTGGATTCAGATCGGTGGAGTCCTTCAGATGGAGTAATTCAATCGATTTACATTTTATTCTAAAAAGTGAGCATTTATCTACAGTGAAAACAGCCATCCTGCGAGAATGCCTAATTTTTTAGTATGTCGGCTTAGCAGGGGATAAGGGAGAAAATAGGCTCCCAGATACCAGTTAACAGAAATCCCAGAGAAATCAAGGGATGTGATTAAAAAACTAGAAATCGATATACCCATTACGAAAAATGGTTAAAGTTACGGGTTAATTTCGCTATCCCCAGTTCAATTTCAATTAATCTTTCTTGATAGTCTTTCATTATAGCTTTATATATGTCTTCCCTTACTTTTCCCTGCCGATACCTCTCTTCAAGGATCTCAATCTTGTGTTCAAGTTCATCTTTCTCGTGTTGTAATTCCACTATATCCTTCTCTTCTTTGGCCGTTTTCCCTTCCTCAGTATCCTCTTCCCATTCGCCGGATACGATTCTCTTCACGGTTATATAATCTTGACCCTCTTCTTCATCTCTCTGTTTATCTTCAGGTTCTCTTTGCCCGAATTTCCTATTGAGTCTTGTTACTGTGTCAAAGAGATCCTTATACAGTTCCTTTTCCCCACTTTCTTTGAGAAGTTTCTCAGCGGATATTGACCATGGAATCAATGTAGATTCCTGTTCCTCAATTGCCTTTAGAAAATCATCCATGGTGATACTTCTTTCAGATGACCCCGATACCGCTTTTTTCCAGGGGATACTGGCTGCATTATTGCAGATTTCATCGATATCCGCAGCGGAGTAACCCTCTGTTAATTCAGCCAGTTTCCTGAAGTCTACATCGGTAGATAATGGTCTTCCTCGTGTACAAATTTTTAGGATCTCAATTCTAGAGTCTAAATCTGGTGGGGGGATAAAGATTTGTTTACTGAACCTTCCAGACCTTCGCAATGAAGGATCTAGGTCCCATGGTGTGTCTGTTGCTGCAATAACCAATACATCCTCACTCAGTCTCTCCACCCCACTCATATCCATCAGAAATTGATTCAATATCCTCTTCTTAGAACCCTCAAGTAAACCCTTGCGACTGCAAAGAGCATCGATCTCATCAAAGAATATTATTGCCGGTGCATTTTTGCTGGCGCGTTCAAAAACGCTATGAATTCTCTCCGCTCCATCACCCTTTCCGTTCATAATGTCGCTGATATTCACATTGAAAAAAGACACACCACACTCGGTGACAGTAGCTCTTGCGATGTGCGTCTTTCCACATCCAGGAGGACCATACAGTAATATCCCCCCTCCCGCTTTCCTCTTGAATTTCTTAGATAGATCGGGGTGTAGGAATGGATATATTATTGCCTCTGTGATCTCCTTTTTTGCATTTTCTAATCCACCCACATCCGAAAATGATATTGTTGACTTTTCAATGGGGATCGAATCCCCAGTATCAAATTCGGTGCCCAATGATATCGGTTTTAATTTAACTTCGGTTTCGTAGTTTCTCTTTACCTTCGGACTATTTTTGGGACATAGTGGAAAATATGAAACGGTCTCGGCATCCTTCCTTCCAACATGTTCGCATACCAGATAAGGCATATACGTTATCTCTTCAAGCAGCACATCACAGTTAAATAGATACCTAATCACCCTCCCAATCTTCTCCAGAGAATATTCAATGCTATCTCTATCATATGAATCATCGATCGTATCTACCACCTCTAAAAAAGAGGACAGATCGTATCGTTTATCTTCAAACTTTGGCAGATAACATGGGGATCTAACCCAATATCTTTCAATCTCCCGTTCATCCATCGCAATTCTCAGTATGTTAAGTATCTTGTTATCCCTCGGTTCATAAACCGTAACAACACCACGTCTCACAAGCTCAAGTACGGTATCTTGATCCAGTTCGTCATACTGTACACTGCCCCTATCCAGTATATAACTCAGGGTATTTAGCATCTGGGGCGTAAAGTCAATTACTCTCCTCAAAAGATCTATTTTCTCTACCCGCGGTTTCGCGTGAAGAATTCCCACACAATGCGCGTAATACAGGTTTCCATGAGAGAGGTCAACATAAAGATGATTCCTTTTTATACGAGCCGTTGCCCTCTTGAACAAGATACCTTTATCAAAACCCTCTGTCTTTATGATTTCTAGTCTACCCAATGGCATGTATCTCTTATACAATTTCACATTTGGATTATCCGAAGAGAATTTTATGATATTCTTCTCAAATTCTGCTGAAATTGCAAATGACGATGTATTTACCTTACTGATCTTCATTACAAACACGCAAGGATACGGTAAATTGCTTTGTAATTTACGTACAGCGAACGAGGCTCGCTTGTACGGTAACCCTTAGGTCGCAGAGGAATTCCAGTATTTTCCCACCTTGCGTTTGCACCTCCTTTTTTTGTTTTTTAGACATATAGTTTTGGGTTCAATTCCACCTTTGTGGAGTTGTTGCTTTTTTGTTTGATTATTTCTCGATGTTATCTATTCTGTGATACAGGGTGTGCAAAATCCCCGCACACCGAAAAGCATGAAGTGGCGGATAGATAACAACTCATATGACACCGCTACAAGAGATAATACGATTGATAATAAATAAATCCATCGTTCCGGGACAGGGGCGAAGGAAAGGGAGAGAGGCCACGGCTTTGTTAATAGTCAGGATAACAGAAGA
>QMZJ01000002.1 GCA_003663115.1 Candidatus Altarchaeales archaeon
GTGGATCAGGAGTTTCACAGAGTTATATGCCTTATTATTCTTCAAGGCAAACCCAGATTCATCGGGCTATGACATCTGCAAGTTCGTTGAATCAGAATACGGTTTTAAGATCTCTTATTCCAGGATATACCCCCTACTGAATGAACTCGAAAGAAAGGGGATTATATCCGTAAAAGAGGATACCAGTAAATACCCCCCGAAGAGGGTGTACAGGCTCACCTCCAGGGGAATCAAGAAGATCAATCAGTACAGGGACGTTTTCCTGAGATTTCTGGAGGAAATCTAAGAGATAGAAACTTCTCGCATAGAATTTAATTTGTATTTTCTTATCAAAGCACCCTGAGGTCCACGCATATCCTGAAGATTCCGGGCGAGTGGGAGCCGCATTTTACGGCCTTTAGAATTTCAATTTCATAGCCCAGCTCTCTGCATATCTCCTTTACCTTCTCTATGGACTCCCGTTCATTGTGAGCGAAGTCATAGAAGTGAATGACCCCATTTTTTTTCAATGCGGGCAATGCGACATTCAAAAAATTGCCTGCATCCTTTGGCAGTGGCATTACGATGCGATCAAATTTCCCAAGCTTCTTCGTTTCCTCCCTCACATCCCCCCTAATTGCAGTGACATCTACCTTATTCAGGGTAATATTCTCCTTCAAGTATCTAAATGCCTCTGGATTTAGCTCTATTGCATAGACCTCCTTGGGTTTTGATTTCTTTGATATAAGTACGGGGTAGGGACCAACGCCGGAGAACATCACCAGGACCCTCTCATTGTCTTTAACCTGAGATGCAATTCTCATTCTCTCCGTCCCAAGCCTCGGTGAGAAATAGACGGTTTCCACGTTCAGTTTGTATGAGCAGTTGTATTCCCTGTGTACGGTCTCCTTCCTCTCCTCTCCGGAGATAATCTCCAGAGCCCTGGTCCTGAATTCTGTCTCAATTCTGGTTTTTTTATTCGCAACTACCTTGATGTTCTTGAATGTTTTTAGAAGTGCATCTCCGATGATAGATTTTTTATTTTCCAGTTCTTCTGGAATCTCGAGAATTGCGATATCCCCGATTATATCAAATGATCTCGGAACCAGTTTCAATTCCTCCGGGTTTAATCTGTTTTTCAGTGCCTCCCTTAAAGATCTATGCTTTCTCGGAACCCTCTCTCCCTCGATCTCCACGAGCTCTGTATCGGGAATCTCTATCTCCTTAAGTACTGGAATGAAGAGAAAGTCTTTATCGGATAGGATCCTCCTGTTGATGTCTAAGAGGTTAAGCCCCATGAGCTTTTTCCTCACATCCTCGCCTTTCTCCTTTTTTACCTTGAGGTGCATTCTTAATTCTTGAAATTATCTCCCTGGTGCTGTGCAGTCCCCTGTCCCAGTATTTCTTGATCCTAACGACTCTTGTCTTCAGGCCCCTTTTCTCGAGCTCTTTTTTTAGTTCTCTCTCGTCGAAATCCTGGTCATTTCCCAGGGCTATTACATCCGGCTTTATCTCCGTGATGGGTTTAAATATATCTTTCTCGTCTCCCAGAACTGCGCGATCAACCATCTTCAGTGCCCTGACAACCTCAAGCCTCTGTTCCTCTGGAATAAATTTATTGAGTTTTCTCCTCTCCACCATTCTGTCTCTGGCAACTATCACGATCAGTTCATCCCCCAGCTTTCTTGCTTCCCGCAGGTACAGGATGTGTCCCGGATGGAGTATGGTAAAGGCACCAGTTGCAACTACCTTGGTCATCTTGGGTTATTATCTAAAAGAGGAGGGAGAGGGTGTCCTCATCCGCGGTTTGGTAAGTTATTAAGATTAATTTCTATCTATTAATCTATATATTGAATCTAAAGTAAAAACAAGATGAGGATCGATCTGAGGTATACCGAGATAGGGGCAAGGAGATTTAGTGAAGCCAAGGGTCGGATTAATATTAACAATAACAGTACCATTACCTCCGTGGATCTGGTAGATGATAAGGTATCCATAGAATTCCTATTTACGAGTAGCTATGAACCAAATGTGGGGGAGATCAGAATCAAGGGGAATATACTGGTCTCGGATTCAAAGGAGAATATAGAAAGAACGATAAAGGAGTGGGGAAGGAGCGGTCGAAAGAATCTACCGGCAGATATAGCAGAAGATATTCACAATGCGATAATATCCAATTGCATCATGGAGACCGTGATACTGGCGAGAGAGATTCAGCTACCTTCTCCCGTGCCGGTACCGAAGGTTTCTATGAAGGACAGGGAAAGATCAAGAGAGGGAACGGAGAGTTATATACGATAAAAATGGAGAAGATTTATACGATACCCTTAAGGGATGCATTCAAGGCACCAAGAACCAAGAGGGCAAACAAAGCGGTCAAGATCGTTAAGAGATTTTTGGCGGAGAAATTAAAGTTGGAAGATGTTAAACTGGACTCATCGGTAAATAATGCGCTGTGGAATAGAAGTATTGGAAAACCGCCACGCAGAATAAAGGTCGAGGTTACAAGGGAGGGAGACAGTACGATCGTGAAATTGGCCGAATGATTTCTAAAATGCATGTACAGCAGGTGTCTGTTCGGGGTGAGGATTTTATAGGGCTCTTGGGAACCGCAACCGATGCATATGCAGTATTATCCAGCAATTTTCCAGAGACAGAGGCATTGGGTGTTCCCATAGTAAAAACGAGGCTTTATGGTACAAATTTAATTGGTCTATTCTGTGTTGGGAACTCCAATGGTTTATTGCTGCCCTATTTCATATCCGATGATGAGATCGAAGAGCTGAAAAAATCCCTTGGAGAGGAGATCGAAATCGGCAGGCTTATGGATAAATGTACCGCCATCGGAAATCTGATAGCCTGTAATGATCATGCGGCGATAGTAAGTCCCCTCATATCCGAAACAAAAACGATCAAGAAGGTGCTCGGTGTGAAGGTTGTACAAAGAAGAATCTCCGGACACGACGAGGTGGGGGCCTGCTGTGTTGCAACGAATAGGGGGTTTTTGGTTCACCCCGATGCCGAGGATGAGCTGAAGAAGATATCCAAGATCTTCAAGGTTAACGGATTGGTGGGTTCCGTAAATTTTGGATTCCCATTCGTAAAATCCGGGTTGATTGCAAACTCTAACGGATACTTAGCGGGATCGAGAACTACCGGAATCGAGCTGGGAAGGATCGATGAGGCATTGGGGTTTCTTTAGCTTAGATATTATAAATCAAATTCATAACCAAAAAACTTGTTAATGAGAGGGATTCCCCTGTTCTAGCCTGTGCAATGCTGGAGGACATAGTGAATCAGATGGGGAGAAGAGGGTATGTAAAGGAATCTGGAAGGAAGGGCAGAGAACTGCTGCATGCGAGGGTAGATTGAATTATAAATTCAATAAGAATGGTCGGTCTGACATTTTACGGCGGCGTTAACGAGATCGGTGGCAATAAAATTCTGTTGGAGGATAAGGACACGAAGGTATTCCTGGATTTCGGGATTGGCTTCGGGACGAGGGGGAAATTCTTTGAGGAGTTCCTTACTCCCAGGACTGCGAACGGCATTGGGGACTTTCTTGTGATGGGTTTGATTCCAGATATAAAAGGCGTCTATAGAAATGACCTGTTAACCCACTATGGCAGGGAGCCGGAGGAACCAGACATTGATGCCGTTGTCTTATCTCATGCCCACGCAGATCATGCCAATTACATCTCCTTCCTTCACGAAGATATCCCGATCTACTGCGGAGAAACAGCAAAATTGATCTTAGAGGCGGTTGAGGAGCAGAGTAAAAGAGATATAGAGAATGAGGTCCTGAACTTTAAAAGAAGACCTCTCTTCAGAAAGGACTACAGAAAACCGCCCGTTGAGAGAACATTCAAAACCTTCAGAACCGGTGACAGAATAAAGATCGGCAGTCTGGAAATAGAGCCAGTTCACGTAGACCATTCCGTTCCCGGAGCTTATGGATTTATAATCCACACATCCGAGGGGGCGGTTGTATATACGGGAGACCTGAGACTCCATGGAAACAGCCCCCAATTAACATTGGATTTTGTGGAAAAGGCAAAGGAATCTAAACCTGTAGCGATGATAACGGAGGGCACGAGAATTGACGTGGAGAAGGATAATTCAACCGAGCAGACCGTTTATAATACCGCAAAGAGGATAGTCAATGATTCCCGTGGACTGGTTATAGCAGATTTCAATTTCAAGGATGTTGATCGCTTTAAGACTTTCTACAAGATCGCCGCGGAGTCAAACAGAAAGCTTGTGATAAGCTTCAAGCACGCATGTTTCCTTGAGAGATATGCGTCAGATAAAAAACTGAATGTCCCGGATTCGAATGACGAGAATATAATGCTCTTTAAGCCAAAGCTGGGAACTGGAACCTATGATGATGGCGATTACAGTAACTATAAATTTATCAAGAACAGACTAAATTATCCAAATATCCTGACTGCAGATGAAATCCGGAGGAAACAGAATGAGTACATACTCGTACTGAATTTCTGGTACTTCAACAACCTCGTGGATCTGAAGCCGGAGAATAGCGTTTATATCCATTCACTCTCCGAACCCTTTAACGAAGAGATGGAGATCAGCTTTGAAAGAATGAAAAACTGGCTCGACCACTTCAATTTAAAATCTTATCGGGCTCACTGCTCCGGACACGCATCTCGCTTTGAATTGAGAAAGATCATCGAAGGGATAAATCCAGAGAAATTGTATCCGATACATACGGAACACCCGGAGATGTTCAGGGACATAGTACCCGGAGATATCGGGGTTGATATCCCCCTCAAAGACGGGGTATATGAGATAAAGTAAGAGTAATCAAATAGAGCCACGCTGTGGTACATCACTCCTTCTGGGTTCTTTTCGCCGGATATAAGAGGGAATTTATCTCTTCTTTTTCATGGTCTTCTCCAGCTCCTCTATTCTCTTCTCCAGCCTTCGTACATCCTCTTTGGATGCCACGTTTATACCCTTCAATGTCTTCTTGACCTCTCTGTCAATTCTCTTCGTCAGTTCCTTTCCCTGTTCCTCCGATTTCTTCAGAAGGTCCTTAACCAGGGCCTTCCCCTCGTCCTGCGTGATCTCGCCCTTTTTAACCAGATCGTTTGCTAACTCCTCTGCCTTTTCCTTCGTAAGTGCAACAATTCCAATTCCCAGCAGACCAATCTTTCGTATATATTCTTTCATAAATATCACCTCATAGGGTAATTTATTGTATACTAAAAATAAAAGGAAAGAAGGATTTTATATAAATCCCCGAATCTTTCATGCGGCCGTACATATCGACCTGCCGTTTCTCCATTCGATCTTGAATAGGTGATCCGCCGCACCCTCGAGCTCTGGATCGTGAGTAACCAGGATCACCTGAGGCAACATCTTAAGTTTTCTGAATATCTGCACCAGTTCCTGTCGCCTGTAGGAATCCAGGTGGATCGTTGGCTCATCCAGAATCATTAACTCGCTTCTCCCCTTGGATAAAACCCTCGCTATCCCCAGCCTTAATGCCAGGGCGATCGCTATCTTCTCTCCACCAGATATCATGTCGATCGACTTGGAGCCGTCCATACCGTACATCTCGATGTTGTAATCATCATCGATGGTAATGTTAGAATACCTCATGTCGAAACCGCCGAATATCTCCTTGGTGAACTCTTCAATGGCGGGTCTTGCCCTGATTCTTAATTCTTTCTGCAGACCATCCTTACCGAATAACTCCCGCAGCCTGGACAGGAAGGAAATAAAGTTTTCAATTTTCTTTAGTTCTCTTTCCCTAAGCGTTAATCTCTCTAATTTCTGCTCTAATTTCTCGATATCTTCTGTAATTCTCTTTATCTCAACCCTAAGATTTTCTCTCTCGGTTCTTAGAGCGTTCAGTTTCTCCCGACATGTTTCCAGTGATTTGATTATTTTTTCGTGTTCTTCTTTATTATACTCTAGTGTATCGATCTCCCTGGATAATTCATTTATTCTCTTTCGATGTTCCGATATCCTCGACCTTACCTCGGTCAACTCGCTCTTCAGGGATTCCCTCCCCTTGATGACACCTAGCAGTTCATTATATCTGGCCTCAGACCTTCTCAGCATATCCAACTCCTTTGTAATGTCCTCTGGTACGGTTTTCAGCTTACTGGCGTAACTCTGATAGCTCCTCCTGGTCTCCATTAACCTTTCGGTTTCTGATGCGAGGGATGCCTCCAGCTCGGGTTTGTTTTTCCCATCTCTCCCCAGGAAATGCTGTGCCGATTCATATTTTTTATAATCGGGTTCCAATTCTTTCATTAGCTTATCTTTTTCGGACAGCGTAGAATCTATTTCGGTTAATTTTTTGACCTTTCCCAGAAGCCGGTCTCTTTCAATTGCTCGTCTCTTGATCTCATCCTTCTCCTCCCGGATTGTTCCCGATCTGGATTCGAGCAGGTCGATGGGGATTTTATCTATTGATTCTTTCATATTGGAGAGTTCTTTTTTCTTTAATTCGAGATCCTTAGCACGTGATTCAAGCTCCCGTATTTTATGATCGTTCGATGCTCTGCGGGTATTGTATTCTCTTAGGAGTTCTGCCTTGTGCTCCTCTGTAAGTGGTGCGCCGCACGTGGGGCATTTTCCCTTGGCGCGATCCAATTCAGTTATTGCCTTTTTTAACTCCCGATTCATAGCTTTTAAACCCGAGATCCTGTCCTTTAGTTCTGTGTATCTGCTGTCGGTTTCTTTCAGGATCTTCTCCAAGTTTGTCTTTTTCTGGACGAGAATCTCTTTTAATTGCTCTATTGAATCTATCCCGCAGTCGAGTGTGGAGGACGCCTCCCGTAATGCCCGGGATATCTCACCCTCAAGTTTCTTTATTTTCTCTCGGGATCTACTGATGCAGTCTTCGACCTGCTTTAGTTCCCCGTCGGCACCCGCGTATTTCTCTCTCCCCCTTCTGATTTCCTCTATCTTATCTTTTATCTGACAGTATTCCTTATAATTTTTCCGGGTTTCTCTGGATATCCTCTCATATTCTGCTATCTGTTTTAGCTCTTTTTCTATCTCTTTTATCCGTTGAAGTATGATTTTTTCGTCATTCTTTAATTGTTGGAGCCTCTCCATGAAGGGTATCTGTTCGATCATTGGTTTTAACTCTCTTGTTTCCAATTCTGCTTCATCTATCTCTTTTAGCCTGGATAAAAGCCTTGATTTCCTGTCCGTCTTCTCTCTCAGAGCCCTTTTCTGGTTGTCCATATCGGAGGATAGCTTTAGATATCTCTCCCTTCTCTTATCGTACTCCTCTTTCCTTTTCTTAAGCTCTTCTACCCTCTCCTCCTGCAGGGAGATCTCCTCCCGTTTTTTGATTTCATCACCTTTTTTCATCTCCAGCTCTTTTTTATTATTCTGTAGCTCCGTTTCTATATCCTTTCTTCCCTTAAGCTCTGCTTCGATTTCGATCCTTTTTGATTCGAAATCCCCAATGACCCCATGCATATTACTCCATGCTTTCTGTAATGCGTCAATACCCAGCAATCTGCCGACGATGTTCTTCCGTTCAGAGGGGCTGGCGTCCAGTAACCTCGCGATTTCACCCTGCCGGATATAGATCGCATTAAGAAACAGTGTCTCATCTGTCTGCAGGATCCTCCTTATCTCCTCCGTAACCGCCCTGTCGCCCTCCTGGATCATGTTTCCGAGGAAGGTACCGTTGTTCTTTATGAATAATCTCGATTCTGGACCGGTGTTCTCTCTTTTCTTACGAATGACCTTGTACTCCTTTCCATTGTGCTCAAAGACCAGCTCTACCCCCATCTCGTGGGTCTCTCTCTTGATCAGATCGTCTATCTTTGCCACATGCTGTTTGAAGAGTGCAAAGGATATTGCCTCTAAGATGCTCGTTTTACCCGCCCCATTCTCGCCTATCAGTACAGAGATCCCGGTATCAAAATTCAACTCGGTATTGCTGTGCGACCTGAAGTTCTGAAGTTTAATGGATTTTATGATCATTCTAATTCATTTAAATTCCTCATAAAATTTATTCGCCATCTGCTTTGCCTCATCCACCCTGTCTGATGAGAGCTTATGGAATAGATCAACAGAAAAGCTCACCCTCTCGGGGGCATCTTTCCTTAAAGACTCCCTTATGAGATCCGATATATCAAATTCCCCGGAGACCGATATGCTGGTAGTCTCGGCCTCTGTTGTGTACTCTGGTTTCAGGTAGAGGATCTTGTCCCCGAATGCGGAACTGATCTTATTATGGATGGTTGAGATATCATACGACTTGCCCGTGATACTCAGGTAGAGAATGGGTTTTTCTTCGAGTTGCTGTATGTTGTCCTTGATCAATTGTATGTGTTCATCCAGCTCCGAAACGTTGAAGGAATCTTTTATGAAGGGCCTTATCCTTTCCAGATTTACTGGCTGTATATCTGGTTCGTCTCCACCCAGATCCACAACGTAAAAGCCCTTACCCCTGCTCTTGTAATCTTCATGTTCTCTTATATCCCTGATCTCCGTAGATCCGGAATAAACCAGCTTTCCCCCGTGGTAGTCCCGAATTATCCGCCTGTGGACGTGTCCAAGGGCGTAGTAATCAAAATTTGGGGGTAGCTCGCCGATTTTCAACTCGTAGGATCCATCGAAGGGGAGGTATTTGTCTATTCCCTGATGTAACACCAGGATTCTCTTTCTGTAGTTTTCGGCCCTCCTGGATAATTCCTCTAAACGTTCCCTGAGGACATTAGTATAGAATCTCGAACAATAGGGCACGCCCCCGATAAATATCCCCTCGTGGATGTAAAATGGATTTTTGTGTCTTCCGATAACCTTGATCAGGTCCCTGAAGAGGAACTGTGGTGGTAAAGCACCCTTTCTCATCGATATATCGTGGTTCCCCGGAATTGCGTAAACCTCAATCCCCCTGTCCTTCAATCTCCTCAATCCCTTTAAAACGGTAAGCAACGCCTTTATCGGTGGCTTCGGAAACTCGAAGAGATCCCCGGAGTGTACGACAAAGTCAACCCTCTCCTCGATGATCTTATCTATAACCTCCACGAAATTATCGTAAAAGTCCTCCTCTCTCTCCTGAAGGTTATATTGCCTGTACCCCAGATGGTTATCCGCAAGGTGTGCAAATTTCATTTTCTAATCTAATTTAATTTTATCAATAATCTCTCTTAAAATGAAGATTGCCGCTTCCTTACTTAGGGGCCTGTTTTCGTTTCCGCACTTGGGTGAATAGATGCAGGACGGACATCCTTCATCACATCCACAGTCTTGTATTAATCTGAGTGTAACCCTTAACAGACTTTCAAATAGATCATAGATTCTCTCAGATATCCCGACTCCGCCCTCATATGAATCATAGATAAAAATTGTTGGTCTCTGCGTGTCTACGTGCATGGGACTGGAGATCCCACCCACATCCCATCGATCACACATCGCGTACAGAGGAGTCATTGCAATCATTGCGTGCTCGATCGCGTGTATACCTCCCTCAAGGTCCAGACCACGTTCACGAACCTTTTCTTCAATATCTCCCGGTATTGTAAACCACACCCCGACCGTCTGGAAGTTCAGGGGTGGAAGATCCAGCGATTGTTTTCCAATAACTCTGTCACAGGTCCTTAGAACATAGCTGTGATACCATTCGGTTACCTCAACCTCACCCACCTCGATATCGATGCCTTTTCTCTTCTTCTGATGTACCTCTGTATTGATAATGCGTATATCAACAGTTTTTCGTGGTTCTGTATAATAACTAATATCCCTCCGTACTGCCCGTGCGGTAAGGTTTTCAAGATCGAGATCCTCAACCAGATACGTCTCCCCCTGGTGGAGTAATACTGCGCCCCTGTGGGCTTCATCGTATGCCTTGGGTAGATCCATGGTCTCCAGTACTTTCCCGTCGCTGATAATTGTCACAATTTTATCAGAGATGTTGTTCAGGTTTACTATATCTACGGGCCTTGCTATCCCGGAGTATACCCATCCATTCGGGGTCTTCCGGACCATATTTTGCCGTTCTAATGCCATCACGCTTTCTTCAAAGAGATTGAAGTATTTTTTATCATCCTCCTTTACCGGTAATTCTGCCGATGCGCACATCAGATGGCCCATCACAATATATGGGTTTTCCAGATCGATTATCGCATATTCGTGTGGTCTTCCAAAGAATTCGTCGGGGTGCTTCATGAAATATTGATCCAGGGGGTTTTCAAATGCAATTAATGTCACCAGAGAATCTCTATAGCCCCTGCCCGCTCTTCCCGCCTGCTGCCACGTTGATATGATCGTACCGGGGTAACCGGAGATGATCACGGCATCTAAGGAGCCTATGTCGATACCCAGCTCCAGTGCGTTTGTAGATACGACACCCAGCAATTCCCTCGTGCGCAATCTCCTCTCGATCTCTCTCCTCTCCTCCGGTAGATACCCCGCCCTGTAGGTAGTGATTCTATCCCTTACGTTCCCGAGTTCATCACGGGACCATCTGGTGATTAACTCGGCCATTTGACGCGAGACGGTAAAACAGATTGTCTGTAGACCATTTTTGATGTGAAATACAAACAGGTTCTTTGTCTCCTGGTGCGGTGAGCGTCTGACCATCTTGACGCTATCGACAAATGGCGGATTCCAGAAGACAAAGAATTTCCGTTCCCTGATGGATCCGTCATTTGAGATTACCTCAAAGTCCCTCCCCGTTAATTTCCTTGAGTGTTCCTCCGGGTTTGCAATTGTTGCAGAGGAGAGGATAAATTGGGGATTAGAGCCATAGTATTCGCAGATTCTGAGGATCCTTCTCACGAGCATGGCAACATTTGAACCGAATACTCCCCGGTACATGTGCGCCTCATCGATGATTATAAATTTCAGGTGCTGAAAGAATGATTTCCATTTATGATGCCAGGGGAGGTATTGATGCAGTCCATAGGGATTGCTCAGAATTATCCTTGATGTCCGACGAATCCTCTGACGTGCACGTTGTGGTGTATCTCCATCGTACACATTCGATATTGGTCGAATTCCCATCCTTCTTTCCATCGTCCTTAAAACATGAAGCTGATCATTCGTTAGCGCCTTTGTCGGATAGATATAGAGGGCGGTCGCGTCGTTGTCCTTCAGCAGTGCCTCAAATACGGGGATATTGAATGCGATCGTTTTTCCAGAGGCGGTTGGGGTTGTAATGATCACATTTTTCCCCCTACGGATACTGTTTATCGCATCTGCCTGATGCGAGTAAAGTTTTATCCCCTCCCGATCGAGATAATTCTGAAGGATATTGGGTAGCGGTTTATCTAGTTTACCATAACGCGGTTCTCTCGCCGGGATTTCTTCTATATGCTCGATCTGCTGTTTGTACCATTCCTGTCTTTTGATATTCTGAAAAAATCTATTAAGCATCTTCCAGTACGTCATACAATCTAGAGAACAATCTGCTCAGTGTAATCAGATCCTGCCGATTGTGTTCGATTATCGGAATCAATAATCCGGGATTCCGGGTTTTAAGATAGGTTTCATAAAACTCTGGGACAAGGGTGCTTGGAACGTCGTCTTTTCTTTCAATACCGAACAGGTACCTTTCCAGGGTAACAAGTCTGCAGTCGGGTACCCTCCCCCGGAAGGCGCGCCTGGCGAAATGGAGGACATCAAAATGGGGTCTTTCTATTGAGGCATTTAATCCATAGAAGCCAAGCCTTTCCTCCACATAGGGAATATCGAATGATCTGCCATTAAATGTGATCAGAGCAGTATTCTCCTCAAGATGAGAAATAAATTCCCACAGGGCGCCCGGCTCATCGGGGATATCGCGCAGGAGGTATTGATGGGTATTAATTCTTTCTTTCTTCTGTCTTGCAATTCCCAGCAATATTATTGGTCTCCCAAACAGACCCATCGTCTCAATATCAAATATAATAAAATCGTTCTTATCATGGATACCGGCCAGATAAAGCAACAGCGGGTCCGATCTGGGAAACCATCGCCATAGCAGATCCTGAAGGGTTCTTGTATCTCTGGATTCAAATGCCTCTAAAAATTTACCCGCCTCATCCCTCCAGCGCGGGTGTCTCATTAGATCATAGATAGTGTTATACCCCTGCTGTTTGAGCTCCCTCTCCCTTACCTCACCGATCCCATAGATCAGTTTTAGATTGGAACATATGACCTGCCTGCTCTTTTCCAGATCGGCTTTTTGAATTGATACATCATGTTTGTGTTGGATATAATAGCACGCTCCCCTATCGTTGGAGATTGTCTCACCCGGAACCACCTCCTCAAGGGATTTATCCTGATATTCCCGGAGTAGCTGTTCCTTCAGCCTCATCGCGCGTTCATATTCTGAAGCACAGATATACCTGGGCATAACTGCCCCCTCCATCTCCATGTCTCCATCCTCGGTTTCGATGACCTCATACTCACGCACCCACTTAGCTTTATCTTTCAGGCGTTTAGCAATATGGTCGAGCATTTTTGTTCCTTATCTACCAGCCCCCCTGTATACTTTCCAGATTTTCCTTTTCCATATCCAGGTCTTTTCGTTGTGCCTCATACGCTTCGTTCCACTCTTTAACGACATCCGGATCGCTGCCGGATATTTTGCCCTTGAATTCGTCGATCTTGACCATCACGGGGATCTTTGTCATCAATCCCAGTATTACGGCCTCACCAACCCCCAGCGATGGTAGCTGTGATTTCAGGTCCCCACTTAATTGTTCGCTCGCTTCCTGCACATAATTTAGGTCTGATGGCTCAACCAACCTCAGGATTATCTTGTTGTTTGTCTGTGATAAACTGTTCGGGTCCAGAGATTTGGGTCTCTGGCTTACTAAGCAGAGTCCGACACCGAACTTCCTTCCCTCCTTGGCGATCCTTGTGATCTGGTATTTTGAGTCGGTATCCCTGTCCCTTGGTGCCAGAAGGTGGGCCTCTTCCAGAATCGTGAAAACTGGAAACTGTAATCCTTCCCCGTTACCCTTTCTCACCGACTTGACGTATCTCTTTCGCTCGCTCAGGATCTTCTGTAGTGTGTGGCTGACTATTACGTCTATGGCTCTTTCATCCAGCGCACCGAGGTCTATTATGTTCACGCACCCCACCTTTATACTGCTTATAATGTCGGGGGCGTTCGTGTCAAGGACCGAATCGTATCTCTTCTCCATGTGTCTGATCTTGTTGACCGCCCGGAATATGGATTCCCTGTCCTTTACCGTAGAGTCCTCGAGATAGTCCTCCAGTCTGCCTCTCAATTCCTGAAGGTAGTTTGTCCTGGTTCGGTCAACCCTATCCCACGCCTTTTTAAGGTATTCCTCCTGTACATAGGCGCCTTTACTGCCGATATTTGCGAGATTTGATAATTCAGAGAATCCGAGGTAGATTGGATTGATCTTTGCAGGTATCCTGTTTACCCTCCCCTCCCCGAACTCCACCTCTGAGTATTCCGAGTGAATGTCGAATAGAACTATACAGCTATTGTATTTCAGGAGACCGTCGATTATAACGGCAACCGTGTTTGACTTCCCTCCCCCGGTGATGGAGAGGATTGCGAGGTGCTTGGTCACCATCTTACAGACATTGACGAAGACGGGGACCTCTGGCTGTGTTATGATGTGCCCTATCCGTATACACCTGTCCCTCATGTCATCTCTATTTTTCTGCTTACTCTCGCCGAAAACCTCTTTTAGTATCTCTGGACTCGCTCTTTTAACTATCGTTCCGGGCAGCGGCGGCACCCTTGGAATCTCAAGGTTGCTGGTGTCTCTGACGTCACCCAGTATCTTTATATTACCAGTTATATAGTAGTCGTCGCCCTCAATCTGTTTTATCTTATCTATGATAGCAGGATCGTATATGTCCTCTCCGATTGATGTGCTCCCTCTCATCAGGCTTTCGATCATTCCCAGGATCTTTTTTCCCTCATATTCCAGGATGACGAACTCACCAACGGTTGGCATCTTTTTTGAGATGAATCCGACCGATGTTGGCGTTGCCTCACCGAAACACCTTCCTATTGTTTCATCACTCATAGTATCTCCCTCCCCGTTTTTTCGATTATACCCAGCATCCTTGATATCTGAATTATATCCTTATTCTTGATTATAACATCATTGTGCGCCTTTCTCAATAGATACGGATAGCCTACGGTGGAGATTGCCTTAAGCTTAGATAAAATTCGTTCTATCTCTCTTTTTTTAACCCTCCCGGGAATCTCGAATCTGAGAACAGGCGCATTATCCTCCAATCGCGCATAAAAGATTGTAAATTCTAAACCATCGAAGAATCTGTGGGATATCGGCAGTCTCCTCAGCGCCCTATCGATTGAAACCCGTTTTGGACTGGAGTATCCCTCCGATCTCGTCAGTTTCTCGAATATGATGATGCTGGGAATCTCTGATCCAAAATACTCCGCCCCGGTTGATGTCTTGGATATCCCCACGGGGTTATGCTCCAAGAGTTGCTGGATCGACAGAAGGTATTCTATGTATTCCAGATAGATGTTTGGGTCTATTCGTATACCCTCGGACCCCGTTTTAATCTCAGTTTTAATCTCATCTCTGAATTGCTTTACACAGATTTCCTCTGTGGAATATATTGATTTAATTTTTGGCAGGTATTTCTCCTCGATCTCCATTCGCTCTCTTGATGGTATATAACTTACCGGGATGATGGATCTCACCAACTCGCTTATCAGTGAACCATCCAGCAGGAATAGATCCGGGTTGAATTCTTTTATGGACTTCAGGGATACCTTGAATTCGTACAGCGACATAAAAAGTCTTAACCTGTTTTCGATGAACGATTGCCTGGGGAGTACTCCAACCTCTCCCGTTGGGGTGGAACTTAACGTCCTGCCATCAAAGGTTAATGCCTCGGCATCTACGGCGTAGAGAACTGAGCCCTTGAATTCTTTTTTGTTCATACTCCCGTCCTCTGCACCGATTATAGCATTAGAGTCTTCATCTATGGAATCATTATTCCAGTACCCATTGACCTCCTCAGAGCTTATCTTCACTTCCTCCATGCCCCGGAGGATCTCCTCCCTATTTTTCAGGGTTGCCTCATAGAGCTCGGATAGCATTTTACTTTCAAATCAATTCACTCTCAACCTCCTCCCAATCGCTAAAGAGTATCGCCCTGCATTTGGTATTTCTATTAACGTAATCAATGATTTCTGGGGTATCATCTATCAACACATCAATTCTTTCTCTCTGGATTATCTCCGCCTTGTATTGGGGGCCTGCTCTCCAATCATTATAGTGATTTAGGAAGAGCTTATCATAAATTAGGTTGTGCTTGTTTAACCATGAGATTGTCACCCCTTTATGGTGTGAAGGCCTCGCCGTTAGAATGTAGATTGTGTTATTCTTCCTTAGTTTTTCTATTAGAGGTAGACAGTGCCTGTCGAGGATTAGATTTCCATAGATCTTATCATCCCTTCCGGAATTAAGTTTATTCACATCCAAACCCCTTGCCAGCACACCATCGATGTCAAATGCTATCCTGGCCATTTTAATCTTGTCAATAGCCTCTCTCTCCGTCCTTTATATCCTCATCTAAACTCTTTAGGCACTTAAATATTAGTAATGAAATATTATTATAAAATTTGAACGTTAATTTCGTTAATTTTGTGAAATGAAAGAATTAATATCTGAGCTGGATGTGCATATAGTACCCATAGGACTGGAAATCGACAGGGCAGTAATGCCGCTAAAGAAGTTAAATGCGGACAAGGTCTATCTACTTACACAGGAGAAGGAGAACGGAGCGAGTAGATATTTCCTAACAGAAATCAGGAAGAGAATTGAGGGAGACTGCCCTCATCTGAAAGGAGGGATCATAATAGAAAAATATGAAGAGTGGAATGATCTTTCCGGTATCATGTCCAAGATATGTGAGATAGTGAGGTACGAGAGATTACAAGGTAATAGGGTTTTTATTAATATATCCTCCGGCGGAAAACTTACGGGGATAGCTGGGGCGATAATCTCCCTGATGTATGATGTGAGGGCCTATTATGTAATCCCAGAGGTTTATAATGATAGGGAAAGAAGAGAGCCACTCACTACGGGATACAGGACAACATTGGAGTTGCCTAAGTTCCGGATAGAAAAACCAGACGATAGGTTGGTCTATGTTTTGTGGATAATAAACAAATACGGGCGCACCACACAAAAGAAGATTGTTGAGGAACTCATAGATAAGGGATTGATGAGATCCATTGGAGAGAATGGAAAAGAGCTGAGCAAGCACGCACTGTATGGTATATTCTGGAGGAATTTCTTACGTCCCATTGAAGAAAAAGGCTGGATCAAAAGGGAGGGTCAGAGGAGGAGTGCTAAGGTTCACCTGACTGAGGAGGGGAAGAATGTCCTGAGGATATTCAGATCAAGTAACAAGCTAATATCACCTGCTCTATCAGTTTCGGCCCAACAGGTATGATTTTTAAGTTCAGATTACATATTATAGTATATATGGTGAAGGCATACGTAAGATATGTCCGATTAGTGTGATTATTGCAGGTAAGACCTGGTGTGAACCAGCCAATTACCTTTATAAGAAGCGACCATAACTCCAGTTGATCCTGCTGGAGGCTACTGCTATTGGGGTTCGATTAAGCCATGCATGTTGGGGTTTCTGGCAATGAAACCCAGCAAACAGCTCAGTAACACATGGACAATCTACTCTTAAGAGGAGGATAACCTCGGGAAACTGAGGGTAATACTCCATAGGTGAGAGACTCTGGAATGACTCTCACTGAAAGGACATTGACCTGTTGCCGGTCAATGTTGCTTAAGAGAGAGTCTGTGGCGGATTAGGTAGACGTTAGGGTAACGGCCTAACGTGCCAACGATCCGTACCGGCTATGGGAGTAGGAGCCGGGAGATGGATACTGAGACAAAGATCCAGGCCCTACGGGGCGCAGCAGGCGCGAAACCTCCACAATGCGCGAAAGCGTGATGGGGGAACCCCAAGTGTCCCTGTACAACAGGGACTTTTATAGAGTGTAAAAAGCTCTATGAATAAGGGCTGGGTAAGACCGGTGCCAGCCTCCGCGGTAACACCGGCAGCTCAAGTGGTAGCCGCGTTTACTGGGCTTAAAGCGTCCGTAGTCGGTCTGGTAAGTTCTTTGTGAAATCCTATGACTCAATCATAGGGCTTGCAGAGAATACTGCCAGACTTGGAACCGGAAGAGGTCAGGGGAATTCTCGGGGTAGCGGTGAAATGCTATAATCCCGGGAAGACCACCGATAGCGAAGGCACCTGACTGGGACGGGTTCGACGATGAGGGACGAAAGCTAGGGGAGCAAACCGGATTAGATACCCGGGTAGTCCTAGCCGTAAACGATGTGGGCTAAGTGTTTCTTGAACTTCGTGTTCAAGAAGTGTTGAAGGGAAACCGTTAAGCCCACCGCCTGGGGAGTACGGTCGCAAGGCTGAAACCCGCCCTTTTCTTTCACAAAAAAAGCGCAAAGAATGAAGATTCGAGAAAAGGTCGGGCAGCAAACTTAAAGGAATTGGCGGGGGAGCACCACAAGGGGTGGAGTCTGCGGTTTAATTGGATACAACGCCGGGAAACTTACCAGGGGCGACGGCAGAATGACGGCCAGACTGATGATCTTGCCAGACGAGCCGAGAGGTAGTGCATGGCCGTCGTCAGCTCGTACCGTGAGACGTGCGGTTAAGTCCGTTAACGAGCGAGACCCGTGCCTTTATTTGCCACCTACTTTGATGAAAGTAGAGCACTATAAAGGGACCGCTGGCGGTGAGCCAGAGGAAGGTGCGGTCGACGATAGGTCTGTATGCTCCGAATCTCCTGGGCTACACGTGGACTACAATGGCACAAACAATGGGTTGCGACTCCGAAAGGAGAGAGCTAATCCCCTAAATTGTGCCTCAGTTCGGATTGAGGGTTGAAACCCACCCTCATGAAGGTGAAATCCCTAGTAATCGCTGGTAACCATCCAGCGGTGAATATGTCCCCGCTCCTTGCACACACCGCCCGTCAAACCAACCGAGTAGATCTATAATGAGGCTTTCCCATCCGAGAGAGTCGAATTATAGATCTGCAAGGGGGGTTAAGTCGTAACAAGGTAGCCGTAGGGGGATCTGCGGCTGGATCACCTCCATGTTAATTTACTGGTTTACACCGGGTGCCAATTTCAATAATCACACAGAACAGGATTACGCAACCCGTTGGGCGGGCCCGTAGATCAGTTGGTAGATCGTCCGCCTTGCACGCGGGAGGCCTCGGGTTCGAATCCCGACGGGTCCATTTTCTTTCAAAAAGAAAAGTGCTTCACCCCAATTATTTCGACCCCGACGGGTCAAACTGTCATGAAAAAACCGTTTGATGGGATGGATCAGTAGAATTTAGGCATTTTTAAATCTAAATTCCCATATTTATTCTCAATCGGTAGTAGACTATAAGTCGACCTGTGAAACAACTACCGCTTTTGTTCTATTCAGGTTGCCTAAATTGGATGCAGTTCACAAAGAAATATATTTGTGGATGAAGGGTTGATTGCAATCGTATAGATTGCTATGAGACCATGTGTAGATAATTCGCCAGAGGTAGTGTGTTAGCTAAACCATACAGTGGATGCCTTGGCTTGATCGCTGATGAAGGACATGGCAAGCTGTGATAAGCCTTGGTTAGGCGCATGCAGCCGTAGACCCAGGGATTTCCGAATTGCTCCGGAAGGAGCGGGAACGTGGGGAATTGAAACATCTTAGTACCCACAGGAAAAGAAATCAATCGAGATTCGGTTAGTAGAGGCGATCGAAAGCCGAACAGAGCAAACTGAATGCTTTTCCGAAAGGAAAAGTATATGTGGTGTGGCCCCAGTTTAAATCTTCCTTAGAGAAGACGAAGTTATCTGGAAAGATACACCTTAGAGGGTGATAGTCCCGTAGTCGTAATCTAAGATGATTTTCTGGGGTTCGAGAGTAGTGGGCATTGGATATTGCCCATGAAGGTTGGAGACATTAACTTCAAACTCTAAATACGTATCAAGACCGATAGCGCACTAGTACCGTGAGGGAAAATTGAAAAGGATCCCTGACAGGATGTGAAAAGAGCCTGAAACTGTATGGTGATAGATCGACATGGCTGTTCGCAGTTATGTCGTTCGTCTTGAAACATGAGGCAGGGAGTGTACGTATGTGGTGAGGTGGAAGCCAAAGCGAAAGCGATTGTCCGCAGCACCTCGGTGTGAGGGACGTGGTATGAACTGCCATTAATCACATGCGTACGACCCGAAGCCAAGCGATCTAACCCGGGGCAGGACGAAGTCTCTCTGCTGAGAGATGGAGGTCCGCTAGAGGTTCTGGGCTCAATCCGTTCTCGTGACCCCGGGATAGGGGTGAAATGCCAATCGAGCTTGGCAATAGCGGGTTCCTCCCGAAATAGCCCTCAGGCTAGTCTGACCGGAGATAGACTATGGAGTAGAGCACTGATTGAGTAGGTAGGAGGTGAAAGCCTTCACTACTCTGTCAAACTCCGAACCCATAGTCGTCGTAGAAGGTTGGAAAAGGGGTTGGGGGGTAAGCCCCTGATCCGAAAGGGAAACAACCCAGCTTGTGGTTAAGGCCCCAAAGTACTAACTAAGTGTAAGCAAAGGCGTCTTAGATTTAAGACAGTGAGAAGGTTAGCTTAGAAGCAGCTATCCTCTAAGGAGTGCGTAACAGCCCACTCACCGAAATCTAAGGCCCTGAAAATGGACGGGACTAAGTTAGTCGCCGATACCACAATGCTCCGAAAGGAGATCACGTAGGGAGGTGCTTTGCGGGAGCAGAAGCCTTTCTTTAAGGAGAGGTGGATCCTGCAAAGATAAGAATCCTGCCAGTAGTAGCAGCATAGCGAGGTGAGAATCCTCGCCACCTGAGGGGCCAGGGTTCCTCAACAATGTTCATCAATTGAGGGTTAGTCGATCCTAAGACAGATGTAATTCATTCCAATCGAAAGGGAAACTGGTTAATATTCCAGTACCATGTGGGTACATGTGGCAACACAAGTTTACTTCCTGACGCTTCGGGGTAGTCTGAGTACAACTGTCGTTGTATCTAAATAAGATAAGGCTGTGGAGTATTGTAATAATGAGAAACAGCCTAAATTATGAATGGTTGCCATTAGGCAATTCAGACGATCCCTGGAGACCGTGAAAAGGGAAGTAATCGGATCCCACATGATCGTACCAAGAACTGACACAGGTGCCCCTGGGTGAGAAGCCTCAGGTGTGTCGAGATAATCCGATCTAGGGAAGTCGGCAAAATGGCTCCGTAACTTTGGGATAAGGAGTGCCTACTCAGCGATGAGTAGGTTGCAATAACAAAGGGAGTCCGACTGTTTAATAAAAACATAGGTCCCTGCAAATTCGTAAGGATGTGTACAGGGGCTGATACCTGCCCAGTGTCGGTACGTGAAATTCCGGTCCAACGGAATCAAGCGCCGATAAACGGCGGGGGTAACTATGACCCTCTTAAGGTAGCGAAATGCCTTGCCGCTTAATTGGCGGCCTGCATCAACGGTTTAACGAGACTCCCACTGTCCCAGATCGGAACTCGGTGAACCTACCATTCTGGCGAACAGGCCAGAGACTTCCAATGGGACGCGAAGACCCCGTGGAGCTTTACTGCAGCCTGTTGTTGGGTTGTGATTACGGTTGCGCAGTGTAGGTGGGAGACGGAGAAGTCATCTCTTCGGGGATGACGGAGTCGAAAGTGAGACACCACCCTTCCTTGGTTGCAACCCTAACTCTAGATGAGGACACCAGCAGGTGGGCAGTTCGACTGGGGCGGTACACCGTTGAAACGATATCAACGGTATCTAATGGTTGGCTCAGATGGGTCAGAAATCCATCGTGGAGGACAAGACCAAAAGCCAGCCTGACCAGATTTCGAATAGCAAGAAATCTGGCCTCGAAAGAGAAGTCTAGCGAACCTCGATACCCTTTTAATGGGGGTTCGAGCTGATGGAAAAGCTACCCCGGGGATAACTGAGTGGTTGCAGGCAAGAGTACACACACCCTTTCTTTAGGAAAGTTTTCTTTTTGAAAGAAAAGGGTTGGTACAAATCGACCCTGCAGCTTGCTACTTCGCTGTCGGCTCATTCCATCCTGGCCGTGCAGAAGCGGCCAAGGGTGGGGTTGTTCGCCCATTAAAGGAATACGTGAGCTGGGTTTAGAACGTCGCGAGACAGTTTGGCGGCATCTATTGGAAGTGTTATCTATCTGAGGGGAAGATCCATTTAGTACGAGAGGAACAATGGATCGCAGCCTCTGGTGTACCAGTTGTCTGACAAGGCA
>QMZJ01000003.1 GCA_003663115.1 Candidatus Altarchaeales archaeon
TATTATATGATGTTGTTGAATCTGTGAATAAAGAGGAGGGTTCCGAGCTTATTCTTGTGCTGTATGGCAGTCATACATACTTCTATGAATGTACAGATAAGATAGACTGGAGCATCATCGGCGATTTGGATATACACACAATCAGCTTAAAGGATCTTACTGAAGAGCAGAAATATTTGTTATGGAGGAAATTATTTAAGAAATTAGAGCATCGTCTCAAAGAAAATGGGTTACATCCAAGGATAGAGTATCCCTCTCTAATTATCGGTGATCTCAACTTAGAGATACTTTTCCCTCCACCATATAGATTGGATGAGTATTTCAAACCGGAGATACTAAGCTTCTCTTATCCCTGCAAGGATATATACATCGGGTCTTCAGATAGACTGAAGATTCTGGATGAAAAGCTGGCGGAGATTCCGGATATACAAGCAGATGCGGCCACTATTCTTGTGAAGGATGCTGAGGAGAAAGCAACACGGGGCGATCTTAAGAAAGCATACAAGCTATTAACTAGGGCCGCATGGATAATGGATAATGAATCTCTCAGAAAAAAGATCTTCGATGCTTATAAAGAGGGGAGAATAGACAATAGATCATACGAGGAATTTCTGTCCGAGATAAGGGAGATAATAAAGGAAGAGGAGAAAGAAAAAGCGAAACTCCCGGAGGTTGAAAGATTTGATCCATCCGGACTAAAAAATGTAGAGGAAACTAAGCGGAAACGACTGGATAAGGTTAAGCACGAACTCTTCCCCCACTGGGGTTATGAACATGACTGGGAGCGCCAGTTTCCATTGAAGAGGGTTGCCGATGCTCTAAATATTAAAAAGAGCGATGATGTCTTGTTCTATCCCTGTGGAACGGGAGGATTTGCGGGAGAACTTGCGAAAAGGGCAGGAAGGGTATTCGCAGTGGATGGAAGTGATGAGTCAATTAGGATATCTCTCCTGCGAGCGTCGGGTGTAGACCCAAATACACTCAGGATGTTGTGGAAATCGGCAAAATATATCCCGGATATAAAAAGATATATGGATGACCTAATCGCGAGAAAGATAAAAGACAAACCAGAGAATCTCCACTTCATTCAGGGGGAGTTAATGCATCTTCCGGTAAAGGAATTTGATGTTACCATAGTTCACGACATAGAGACGATAACCGAGGGTTTTCCTGCCTATATATACCTCTTAGATTCTATCCTCTCCACTAAGGCCGAGGGAAGAATTATCCGTTTACTCCTTCCAATATCAGATGATAGATTAGAAAAGATTGCCAGTGCATACAGGGCATATCTAAGAGATGTTGAGATCTCTACATTAACTACGGATATTAGTGGTATCTACACAGATCGCTCCAAGAAGATCCTGACCGGTATAGTTACAGAGGAAGCTAAACAAATGGCGATTCTGGATTATAGAGTATTGGATATGGTTCTCGGTGGAGCCAGTAGAGTGAAAATCAGGGAGTCTATTGGGATCTCCGATTCTGAGCTTGATGAATCCCTGAAAAGGCTTGAGCTTCTTGGACTGGAGGAGAAACCCAAGGAAAGGGAAAAAGCGAGTCTGCCCAAAATCAAAGAAGAAGCATCGCTCATCAGGGCGGTAAGGGAGAGACTAAAGGAAAAGCGAGTCTTAAAGGAGAGACTCGAGGTAAGCGATGATGAGATAATAGAGAAGATTAGGGAATTGAGGGAAAGTGGAAAGGAAGTAACATTTAATACAGTAGTTGATTCCATACTCACGGATGCACTTGTGGAGAGGATAGAAGATAGAATTGAGGATGAAACACTGAGAAACCTTTTAAGTGACCTGATCAGGGAAACCCCCGGCATCTTTGCAGATAGAGAGTCGGTAAATTTTGTAAAGCGACATCTTGAATTACTAATTCCTATCTTAAAAATAGGTGGTTTTGTAGATGACCGTAGACTGGAATTTTACTCCCCCATAGGTTTTACTGACAGAGTTAAAGAGCTGATTTATAGATTGATAATCCTTGGGGTGAACAGCAATAAAAAGAGTTATCAGGAAAAGGCAATAGAGTTATTTCTCAGATTTGGAGGTGTTATAGAAAGAGAAGATAGAGATAGGATTGAGAAAAATGCCAGAGAAAGATTTAAAGAAAGACATATCGAAAAGTATGGCGAAGAAGAGGTTAATAAACTTCTCGAAATAAGCGAGCGTCTGGTTGTGTTAATATTTGCCAATAGATTTGGTGTTGAGAGAGTGAGAAAGGCACTTGAATCAAAGAACGTAGAATTCACACAGGCAATTTATGACCTCGAGTCAAAGTTAAAATATACTGAAAAATCTATGGAATTACTTGATGCCTTTGATGCCTTGCTGAGATTGGGTGAGGATATTATCTGGGATATTCTTGAGAAGCAGGGATCAGAGTTTCATAGAATTATATCTGCCGTCCAGGATATCACTCCGGAATTCATAAATATTGTTGAGAATAATCCAGAGGATGTAAGGACAGCATTCAGCGACAGCGACTATAATTTATGGTATTTATCGGAGGTAATAAACTCTGTTAAGAAACTTCCCGGCTTTGTGGATATCGTTAATGGAATAAAATTAACAAGAGTGTACAAACTACATATAATATTCAGATGGCCAATAGAGGAGATTAAAGAGGATTTAAAAAGTTTCCTTGACGGTATCAAATACCTGAGGGAATTTGATGATAAAGATATAGATAACTCCTTAAAATATTCACGCGGATTTGTAAGAGCAATACGGGTATTTGGGAGGTATCCCGATTTAGTGGAATTCAGTAAAAAATTGGGGATAGAAACGATAAGTCATACACTGCAGTATAGTGACACGAGGTATATAACAGAAATTGCTCAGGATATTATACAGGAAAAGGACTTCGTTGAAACCTTAGATTCTATACTGAGAGAAGTCGGCAAGGAAGATGTAGGGTTTGCATTTCATATCTCTCCAAGGAATTTTGTAGAAACGATAAATTCTGTCAAGGGTATTCCATGGATTGGAAAGATCGCTGAATTTATTGGTTTAACGAGGTTAGGAGAACTACGAATGCGAAATAGGTTTGATTTCGACAGGGCGATAGAAGATCTCAGGAAAGATCCAAAGGGCTTCGTTGATGGCATCAAATACATAAAGGAATTTAGTGATGAGGAGGTAAATTCTGCAATTTCCAGAACATTTACTGGTTTCGTATCAACGACACAGATCATTGGAAGAAGCCCAGATTTCATCAATTTCGTCAAGATATTTGGTTTATTTAATGTAAGTGGGTGTTTTGAAGACCTCAGGATAAAGGCAGAATTCTTTGATACATCAAGCTTCAGTAAAATCGTGGATAAATACAAAAACATTGATATGAGCACCATATCACTGACAGATATGAAACACATCCTGCTGTGGGAATTGGATGACGAATTTCTGAGAAATACGGGTTTGTTATTCAAGGATATATCGAAGGGCGTCCCAACGAGAGAGCTGTATAAAGATATAGTCATCCCGGAGATAGAGAAATTTAATGCCGATTTGAGTCTAATGGACGAGGAGACAAGGAAGAGAAGAAATAATGCTATAGTGCAACTCATAAGGGTGTTAACCCTCATAGAATCGAACAGGGATCTTGTGAACTATGCCCTCGAGAGGGATAAAAAAACCGGAGAGTATCTATTCGTAAGAGCGATAAGGAGGTTAATTTCTAAAGGGGCAGACATAGACAGGGTCGTGATAAGCATTATAAAATACGGGGACATCTGGGATAGATACACTGCAGACGATAAGACACTTGAGATAATAAGGGAGAACATAGATAAATTTTCCTGGGCAGTTCCGGTGGCGAGGCATTTGAAGGATTCCAAAAGGGAGAGAGAATCAGAGGTCTTGGATAAATTAATAAGAGGGGAGATAAAACCGATAAATAACGAATCCATATGGGGCCTGAACAGAGTAGAGTTTCCAATCTACCTGATGGATTATCTTGAATATGGTGAAGAAGCAACGAATCTCGGTTATATGCACGGACAACTAACCCCATACAGGGTTGATAGGATAAGAGAGGCCCTTGGGATAGGGAATAGGGAGATAATAGAAAAGGCCTTAGAGATGGGAATCGGGGGCGAGACCTTAGTTGAGATAGCTAAGCGGGAGAAGAGCATAGATGATGTCTTAAGAGAGAGAAAAAGGGTGGAAGAGGAGAATAACGCAATTAAGGCAGAATTCGAGGAGTGGTTGAATTCAGATAGAGTTCCGGAAGAGGTGAGTGAGGTTCTGAGAAAGATCAGGGAGATGAGTGAAGATGGGTGCGAGATAGGAATTACATCTGGAACGGCGAGAAATATGCTTTTAGTATTTCTTGGCAAACTCGATAGATATGAGGATCATGACTTCGATAACATTGTAAGGAAAATTAGTATTCTTCTGAAAGAATTCGCTGATAGATTTGAAGATGAAGAGCTTAAAAATGCGTTGCTGAAGATAAAGGAGGAGAGGGTAACAATTCCATCGATCCTCGATGACCTTGAAGACAAGATAAGGAGATTTGAGCCAGAGGCACTGGAAGAGCTACATAAAAGAAGAAGGGAGAGGATAAAGGAATATCTCGGTAAATATCTACCGTCGGACATTATTGAGAGGAATCTCGGGGAAATAGAAAAGGTTATCACAGAAATTTCAAATTCTAGAAAGATTGGCGATGTCAGGGGTGAGACATCCGCAATAAGCAGGAGCGATCTCGGGATAAACGCAATCCAGATATTCTACAATTCAATCGATAAAAGATTCGAGGTCTATGATCCGGATAACTCAATAGTTGATGCGAAGAAGGGTATAGTTAAGATATATTCCGGTATAGATTCTATATTTGACCCTGAAAGACCCCGTCCCGTATCGGCTATCGAGTATTCTGTTGCAGAGATAGTTCTGGCGGATGCCGTCCGTTTCGTAAGAGCTAAGGCATTGGGTGATCTGAAATTAGATGATGAGGATTCACTCATCTATTCAAGGGCATTAAGGCAAAGCTTTGGCACGGGTTTGGAGTTACCCGAATTCCTGAGGGATAGTATCTTCAGAAAATTAAACACGAATCTGGATAAACTTGCCACAGATGTTGCGGAAAAAGGAAAGTGGAGTATAGAGGATACGATAAAACTCGTCAGGACCATAGCACCCTATATGAATCTGTCCAATCTGCGGGAGAAATTAAGAGCAATAATTGATAAGAATTTAGATGATTTACCTCCAATATGCAAAAAATACCCAAACGTTGAGGAGATCTTTACAATAAATAAAATCTATAACTTCCTACGGGATAAGAACTACGGCAGAGAAATATTAAAAAATTTCCTGGAAAATGGTGAGGTTCCGGATGATATTGCCCTGCATGGTATCTCTCTGACGAAGGCCGAAACTATCGAGATCTCGGCGGGAGAGAACCTGCCGATAATCATTAATTTATTGGGTATCCTGGAGGATAAAGCTCTGAAATCCGGCTCCATGGTAAGGGAGAGATATGAGACAGAGGTTTCAATTGCTCAGAGATTTGGTGAGGGGATTTATATCGGCAGAAATCTGGAAAATCCATTAAAGTTTGCTGAGGAGGGAGGAGCGTTGGCTATCATAAATACCAAAGAGCTGATTAACGACCACAGGAATCTTGATATTATGGACAATATCGGGGATGGAAAAACTAATCTGGTAATCCACGACAGGGAATGGAATCCCATAGAACTGCCTCTGAAATATGTTGAAAAGATCTATGTAAAACCCGAGCTATACAGGTATTCCCGGATCTACTGGCGGAGGGCAATAAGTAATCTCTCTAAGGAAAAGGGTATATCATATGGGGAGGCGGAACGGGAATTAAGCGAGAGAACATTCGGAAGGGGTAGAAGGCTAAGTGATGTTGTCGAATGTATCTATCTCGGGCCCTTTGAGATGGGGGAGGTAGAAAAAGCGAGGCTGCCAGAGATTGAAAAACCACCTATCGTCTCGATAATAGAATCACTGCAGGGAGCAATTAAACTCAGGGGTAGGGAAAGAGAAGAGAGATTAAATGAGATCTGGATGGAATTTAAGAGAATCTTGAAGGGTTGTAATCCAATCGAACGGCATTCGAAGATTCACGATCTGTGGAACAACGGCATCCTGAAAATTGAGGATGAGGGTATCAGAAGAGAGGTTAAAAAAAGCCTTAGAAGACATATTCTCGATCTGGATACCGATACCAGAAATGAGATTCTCCTCCTGATGAAGAAAGATCACGATTATTCTGTAGAGGAAATTTCTGTAGATGAAAGCAGAATTGATGTAAGAAAACTGAAAGAGACATTCTTCACCTTCAAAGAGTATATGAACACGGTATTATTTAATCCCAAATGGGGCTATTACGGTTCTGGAAAAGTCAAGATTGGTGGACGGGCAATAGAGAAGAGAGATTTCGATACCTTTCCCGAAATTCTATCTCCGCTGTTTGGTGAAATGGTCGCCAAGCAGATATTTGCCATGTGGTGGAGCATGAAGGAGGCGGGTTTAATCAGGAAGGGAGAGGCATTTGAGATATTGGAGCTTGGAGCAGGTAGTGGAATTCTAGCCCACGATATACTCTCCTATCTATCAAGGAAAGGTAAAGAGGGGGGGCACTGGGGTATGCTCTGGGAAAACCTTGTATACACGATCGGGGAAATTTCTCCAACCTTGAGAAAGAAGCAGAAGCAGCTCAATGCTAAATTTGGCCGGCATATTCGCATAAAATATGCGGACGCCAGAGATCTTTCGGAGTTTACCAGGAGACCCTTTAAAGGTGTCATTCTATCCAATGAGTTGATGGATACCTTTGGTTTTGAGAGGGTTCGTCTAGGTAAGGCCTTTATAGAGAAAGGCACCTTTGAGGTTTGTCTACCAGTTCCCACCTTAGAAAAAGATACTCTCCACAGACTCAAGCTATCAACAAGAAAAGTGAATAAGCTGATGGCATCAAGCCAGAGGTATATTGAGACATTCGGCCTGCCCGAACTTAAGGGATCAATATACCTGTCCAAAAAGGATTTCATAGACCTGGAAGACCATCTCGCTGGTTTGAAAGATAAAGGTATTAAGGACATCTTTGATCTGGGATTGTACTTTAAAGAGATATTTGTCAACGGTGAATTATTCCCGGAGCTTTTCGAATACATCGAGATGATGCGGCCATTTATAGTTGAAAAGATCGTCTCTAATAAAGGTCGGTCCATTGTCATGCCCGTGAATACGGATTCCGGTAATTATATCCGTTCTGTAGCAGAGATTTTGAATCGAAAGGGAAGTGTGGGATATGTTATTACCATAGACTATGGTGGAAATGCGCAGTCTGTTATTCCGGGAAGTGAGATCGAGGAAAGAGAGGCAATTAGAAGCGGGAGCTATAGATACAAGATTCCGGCGAGGTTTAATCCTTACCTTGAGCCTGGTGATGTTGATATAACATCGAACCCTAACTTTTCTTATCTGCATTTAATCGGTAGGCGTTATGGTTTAGAGACTGTATTTTTTGGGCCCCAGAGTTGCCTTGCCGTTCCAGAGCAACGTATTGAAAATATCGATCTTAGCACCAGTGATGCGTATGCAAGGGAGAAGGTAAATAACTATGAAATATTCATAAAAGAAAAGGAGGGTTCTCCGGTAGATTTTGATATGCTGATTCAGAGCAGTACTAATATTCCAGAAGATAAGAGATATAGGAATCCCTTCAGTGAAATATGGGGTATAGAAAGATTAGCATTAGAGCCTCAAGAGATGCTGCAACTCTCTCCCGATGAGGAAACACTTGGTAGTGATAATCTAAAGCGGGACCTTAAGGAAGTTGGAGTCAGTAATGTAGAAGAATTCTGTTCAGAATTAAAAGAGTGGGCCAAGGGTCGCGATGAGTTAACAAGCAGATTATTTAGTAAATTCAGGACAGATAGTAGAGGCAAGAAGGTTTTAGAGGTTTTGGAGAAACACGGTTTATTGAAGAGGGGTGTTTCCATTGAAGAGGAAAGAGCAATGCCACCAGCGGGAGAAACTGGGAAGAAAGAAACCGAAGAAACGGCAAAACTACCCAAAATGCCGGAACCGTTAGAAAGGACAGAGGAGGAAAAGCCAGGAGCGATCAGAGGGGATAGACTTACATGGGTCAGTATTCATAATGAAATTGGTGGAGATGCCATTAAGATCATAAATGCCCTTCGGGCATTAGAA
This sequence comes from Candidatus Altarchaeales archaeon, assembly GCA_003663115.1. GTDB lineage: Archaea > Altiarchaeota > Altiarchaeia > IMC4 > QMZM01 > QMZJ01. The sequence goes on from QMZJ01000003.1 coordinate 8,202, forward strand.
CGAAAGGGATTGATAGAGGCCAGGGAAACGGGGGGGAACAGAGAGTATATGCCAAAGAAGGATATAGAGAAGCTACGGGAGGGGGTAGAATTAGATGAATTTGAGGAAAGAGTCCTTAGCTCTATAATTCGTTGGCGGATGAGGGAAAAGAAACCGACCGCGTACTTTGATGGTGGGATGGAGATGCTCAAGGAAGTGATTACTGGAGAGATTCACGATCCATACAGAAAAACACTAAAGGAGATAAAGAAGAACGTGGAGGGTAGAGGGAAGTAGCTTATTTATTTACAAAAGAATATTTTATATTGATGGCTCTATGTAAGGTATCCGATATAATTGCGATTATACTTATGATCCTGCTCCTGGAGCAGGCCAATGCCGGGGCGTGTGTGGACTCGGGCATAGTAACCCTCTTTGCGGTAGTGACCATAATTGCCCTGATAGTAAGTCTCCTTCCAATTTAGGTTATTTCTTTATACCTAATATTTTTTAGGTTATCCCATTTATATACCTAACGACGATGTATCTACTATGCTAAATAAAAAAATTTCCAGAGGGAATTTTAATTCGTATACCTTCGTATGCGATAAAAAGGGACACTTCACGCCGATATCGAGTTTGTTTCGAATAATCACGATAGCATTGATGCTTATTCTCCTGGACATGGCAACGAGGGGGTATCGCCCGATCCGGGGATTACGAGTATTATCGCTGGGATTGCTATAGTCACAACGTTAATAAGCTTTATCCCCATTTAGTTTTTTTATTTATAAAAAAGAATATCTATTGATGGCATTAATTCCGCTCGATGAAGAAATTCCGGAGGAAACCAAAGGGGGGAAGGTTACTGGGAAAAAGAAAAGGGAAGGGGTAATCCCGCGCTGGCAGGCCGCAATTATTATTCCGATCTTCATAGTTCTTATATCACTATTATTGCTCTTTCCCGGAACAACGATCCATGTCTATGGAATTAGCGTTAGGATCGGTACCCTCGTCCTATTATTTATACTTGTTTTAGCTGCTCTGATAGTGCCAAAGGCCCTGGTAGCTCTTCTGGAGTACGAGAGAGCCGTTGTCTTCAGATTCGGTAAGTTTAACAGGATTGCTGGACCCGGTTGGGTGATTATATTCCCCATAGTGGAGGAATATGTACGAGTTGACTTGAGGCTCCAGGTTTATACCATAGACCCACAGGAGGTTGTTACCAGAGATAAGGTGAGGTTCCTGGTCTCTCCAGAGATTTTTATGTACGTCTCAGACCCAAAGGCAGCTGTCATAAACGTAGAGGACTATAAGGGTGCAGTTCTTAAGTATGTAAACTCTGCATTAACGCATATCTGTGGAAACTCCTCCTCAGATTACATCGTATCGCATATGGATGAAATAAGCCATAGACTGGAGGATTCGATACATCACATAGCAAACCGGCCGGAGAGGAGGTGGGGCGTTGTCGTACCAAGGATTAAATTAACCCTGGTCAGATTTCCAGATAAGGTACAGGACGCCATGCATGAGAAGGTCGCATCTGAACAATTAAAGCTAGCGGCTCATGAGAAGGCGGAGGCAACGAAGATAGAGATAGATGCGATCCGGGAGGCGGGAGCCAAGCTTACGGACCCCGCAATTACCTATATGTATCTAGAGGCATTGGATAAGGTCGCGAGGGGAAGGGCGACAAAGATAATATTGCCGCTGGAGATCTCTAAGATCGCGGAGACAATAACGAAGAGGACTGGTGCCTCTGTTGGCGAGATACCTCAGATTCAGATACCCCCCAGATTGATTGAACAATATAAAGAGGCTATCGATAACTATGAGAATAGAATTAGGAGCATAGAAAACAGGTTGAATATGGGCGAAAAAAAGCATAAAGAGATAGAGAAGATAGAGAGTTATGAAAGAGAGGTACCCGAAAAGAAGAAAACCTTTGATGAAGAAGAGAAGGAAAAATATAAAAGAAGGATTAAAAAGATTAAAGAGAGATTGGGGATAGAATAAAGAAAATGACCGGAGATAAGATAGATACCGACAACATCTATGTGAATGAGGAGGGGATGTTTGTCTCCATCCGCGTAAATCCCAAGCTGTACAAGAAGCACATTATCATGAGGGCGGCAGATGACATCCTACATAAGGAAAAGAACAAGATAGATGTTATCGTTAATGGCGATCCGGAGGTGGAGATAATAGTTAAATTCATACCCAAGGAGGGTAGAAAAAGCAAAGAAGAACTGCTGAGGATAGCATACAGCTTTAATAGTTTGCTGGTAACGACCTTCGGAAAGGGCTGAATTTTTTTTTCTAAACTTTTTAATGTGAATCCTATTGTTTAATGATGGATGGATTCCCCAAATTTCCCAGAATATTCAGAGGGGAAGAATGGAAGCCATTGGAGATAAAATCGGAGCAACTTGAAGCTATAGTTTCAAGACTTCTCTCTGAATTCAATCTGGATTTTCGAGAATTGAAAAGGATCGAGAATGATGATATGCTAGCTATTGCCACCAACAAACTTGGAGAGGAAACAAAATCGCTGGTTAGAGTAAGATCCTATACAATTGGATTGGATGAGGAAGATGTTGAGGATCTCTATGAGGACATGTTAATGAAGGAGGCTACAAGTGCCATTTTCATAACGAGCTCGCATTTTACAAAGGGGGCAAAGAAGTTTGCAAAACACGTTCCCATCAGACTGGTGGATGGGGTTGAATTGGGGAAACTCCTGTCGGAATACGAAAAGCCAAAGGCGGAGTTTGCATTTCTCTCAAGACTTAGCGATGGAGAGGTGGTGAGATATTTCAGGAGCAGGGGAAAGAGGAAATTCTTTTGGATTTCTCCCACCGGAAAAATTGAGGAGATAGATAAAAGATATATCCCGCTGGGTCACTTTTCCATGAAGAAGATCAGGGGGGGTGTAGAAACAGTTGCGAACCTGTACGTGGATCTGAATAGTGGAAACGTCCTTTATATGGAAGAAAACAGGATAGAAGAAAATAACTTTATTAAAAAGATACTCGATCTTCCGGAGGAGTCGAGAGCGCATCTGTTAGATCTCATGGAACATGGAGAACTGGACTATGAACATCTAAAGGGCAAGCCACTGAATATACTGGAGAAAAAGGGGTTGATCGGGATTCATGAAGGGGACAGGGGCGAGGGTATCCTGGATATATTGACGGACGAGATAACAAGTACCGTAAGTATCGCAACGAGCGAGCTCACCTCTACCACTCATAAAGCACCGACGCCGGGGGAAAGGGCGGTAGTAAAGACCAAACAGGTTAGAACGACTATAGAGAAACCCACCATAGATACATCATTTGACCTGGGGCATTTCATAGAATCTGCAGAGGTTGATCCGAGTTTTACGCCAGATCCCATAAACTATTCCCCGGAGGATGTGCTCAATATATTAAAAAGGGTCTATGGGGGAAATGAAGTGTCCTTTCTGGGTATGATATACCTCCCATATTATAGGTGTAAGTATGTAAGCGATACAGGAGTAACGAGATTCGAGAGACTCATCGCCCCAAAATTCAAACCGTTTGTTCCCAAGCCAGCAATGTATCGCGGAATCTACAGCTTAATAGATAGATTTCCGGCAATCCCCTACTTAGTAATCGGTCTGGGGTATCTGCTTCTAAATCTGGATAAATTAGAGTATGTAATTCATGTGTTCTCCTCCGCATTTATATTCCTTTTTATGGCCGTAGTTGTAGGAATTCTACTGAAGGTAATCTTTAAGACGGAGAGAAAGATCCCCAGGTATGGTGGAACGATCGCAAAATACGGATTTCCCTCCATACACACTCTGGCATCAATTGGGGGAATCGCCTTTATCTACTTCGTAGATCCAATATTCACATTACTATTGATCCCTTTGGGTTTACTATATATGTATTCGAGGATAAAGATCGGGGTGCATTCTGATGTGGATGTTATAGGTGGGGCAATCGTGGGTATAATAATAGGTATATTCTGTGGCATTTATGTTCTTAATATCTATCTGGATCCCGCCATAGAAACCATATTCGGCGCCCTCTTCTTTATCGCTCCCCTGATGTTGACCGTAATAGAGCTTAGAATGCGATAATCTCAGAGTTTTCTCGGAATAAAGCCAGAGATCAATGAATGATCGGCCAGCACTAATGAAATCATAGCCTCAACCACTGGAACGGCTCGTGGAACGATACAGGGGTCATGTCTACCCTCAATTTCTATACTCGTTTCCTCCATCCTCTTCAGATCAACAGAACCCTGCTTTCTTCCTATGGAGGATGTTGGTTTTATTACAACTCTCAGGATAATGGGCATCCCATTGGATATACCACCGAGAATCCCGCCACAATTGTTTGTCCTGGTCCGGATTCTTTCATTCTTCATAACGAAGGGATCATTTGCCTCGGAGCCCTTCATTTTAGCCAGCTCAAACCCCCTACCAATTTCGATACCCTTTACGGCCGGAATCGACATCAGGGCCTTCGCCAGATCGGCATCCAGTTTATCAAATACTGGCTCTCCGAGACCCGGAGGAGCGCCAAGGGCTATGGCCTCGATTACACCGCCGACGGAGTCCTTCTCATTCTTTGCATCCAGGATCGCTTTTTCCATCTCCCTCCCTCTCCTTGGATCTATGGTCTTTACGGGGCTTGAATCAATGATCTTTCTGAATCTTCTCACCTCTTCGATCTCAATTTCAGCCGTTTTTATCCCAGCTATCTCCTTCGAATATGCAATGACCTCTATCCCGAATCTCCTGAGCAATTTCTTTGCAACCGCGCCGGCGGCAACCCTCGCTACGGTTTCTCTTCCCGATGCCCTTCCGCCACCTCTCCAATCAACCCAATGAAATTTTTCCCTCCACGTAAGGTCCCCGTGACCGGGTCTTGGGATGTCTCTGAGGGCCTCGTATTTGCTTGAATCCACGTCAGCATTCCGTATTAACATGGAAATCGGGGTTCCCAGGGTCCTTCCTTCAAAGATTCCAGAGAGGATCTCCACCCGATCCGGTTCTTTTCTCTCCGTTTCTACACAGGTTTTTCCGGGTCTCCTTCTGTTCAGCTCACTCTGTATCTCTTCCCTGGTTAGCTCTAGACCGGATGGGCAGCCATCCACGATGCTGCCAAGCCCGGGGCCGTGAGATTCCCCGTATGTCGTCACCCTGAAGATTCTGCCGAATGTGTTCATCCTCTGTTAAATATTCGATTCGAATATATTAATGGGATGATATCCGAAAAGACTATTACCGAGGCAATAGTTGAACTTCTAAGAAGGGCAGAGACGGACCTACCGAGAGATGTGGAAGTGGCCCTTAAAAGGGCATACACAAAGGAGAAGAGCGAGCCTGGAAAGATACAGCTAAGAGAAATCTTAAAGAACATAAAGCTCGCGAGAAAAAAGTCCGTACCCATATGCCAGGATACAGGAATCATAAATTTTTACGTTGGACTCGGTACCGGGGTTATTAATGATAACATTGAGGACATACTGGTAAATGCCACAAAACTCGCAACCGAAAAAATACCTCTAAGACCCAATGCAGTAGATCCGTTAACGAGGAAGAATTCCAACGACAATACTGGGATTGGAATCCCCAATATTGAGCTAAAGATTCTAAGGGATAGAGATTATATAGAGATTACGGCCCTTCCAAAGGGTGCCGGCTCCGAGAACATGTGTAAACTGAAGATGCTGAAACCATCGGACGGAATGGAGGGAATAAAAAAATTTGTCCTGGAATCCGTTGCGGAGGCAAAGGGCAATCCATGCCCCCCCGTGATTATCGGAATAGGAATAGGCGGATCATCGGACTTGGCGACAAGGCTGGCAAAGAGGGCCCTGCTGAGAAAAATCGGAGAAGGAAATGAGGATAAAGAGATTGCAGAACTGGAAAGGGAACTTGAGAGAGATATCAACAGACTGGGGATCGGCCCCATGGGCCTGGGTGGAGTGGTAACCTGTCTGGGTGTTAATATAGAAACCTCGTATTGCCATACGGGAAGTCTTCCAGTGGCCGTAAATATCGGGTGCTGGGCCACAAGAAGAGCCACGGTAAGGATCTATGACGATGGGGTTAAATTTCTTTAGCTTTGAATTCGTTTATCAACATTCTTGGTAGCTATTATATCTGCCCCCGTCCCCAGAATATCTCTGACTATTACATCGCCGATTCTTATCGGGGCCTCTACCTCTATGCTCGCTATTTCATCCATTACCGCAAAGATCTTCTCTTTGGGTATGGGCTTGGACGTCTTCACACTCACAAGGGGTAGTGAACCGTTCCTCACCTCCACGGAAGAGGTTACACTCCTCTCCGGGGAGAACAACTCCCTTTTGACATAATCCATGCCCCTCCCGCAGAGATTTCCAGAAACCTTTTCAATTCTCTTCTCCGAATACCTAACCTCTATCTCGCAGCCATTGGGGCATACGATGCATATGAACTTCTTTTTCATTCTAACTCTATCGTCAACCCATTTACACCCTTCAAATATTCCTTTTCTATATTAAATTGAATCATCTCCGACGGATTTATTCTCACCCTTGGAATCTTTTTAAGAATCCTCTCCCCATCCCTCACCACTATCTTCCTATCCCTGTCCGGATACGTGACCCTCAGAGAAAATTTCACATCTCTCTTTCCACTTATTAAATGGGGCAAGGCGTACCTTATACCTTTTCCAGCGGTTACTTTTATATTACTCTCATTTCGTAGCTCCCCCTTTACGAAAGCGGCGGCAGACTCTCCAGCTAACTCTGCCTCCAGGGTTACATGGTCGACTAAATCGTGAACATGCAAAACGTTACCACACGCGAAGATACCCTCTACGTTTGTCTCGAGATTTTCATTTACTATGGAACCATTGGTTATGGGATCCAGGGAAACCCCGGCCATTTTAGACAGTTCATTTTCGGGAATGAGACCCACAGACAATAGAAGGGTGTCGCACTCTATCCTCTTCTCCGTGCCCTTTATGGGCCTCCTTTTCTCGTCTACCTCCGCTATTACGACCTCTTCCACCCTTTTTATTCCACGAATATCCACCACCGTATGACTCAGATACAGGGGAATGTCGTAATCCTCGAGGCATTGAACAACATTTCTGGGAAGACCACTGCTATAGGGCAGGATCTCGACTACCGCCAAAACCTCCGCCCCTTCCAATTTGAATCTCCTCGCCATTATCAGGCCGATATCTCCCGATCCAAGGATAACAACCCTCTTCCCAACCATGTAATTCTTTAAATTGATGAGATTTTGAGCGCAACCGGCGGTATAAATTCCCGAAGGTCTCGTTCCAGGGATACATATCTGACCCCTGGTTCTCTCTCTACACCCCATGGCAAGAACTATTGCCTTTGCCTTTATCTTTATCAGATCCTCTGGACTGCAGACCGTGATATGTTTTTTCCTGTTAATATCAAGGACCGTGCTATTTAGCATATAGGGGATCCTTAGCTGCTCAACCTTATCGATAAAGCGTTGCATATACTCCGGGCCAGTTAATGCCTCTCCAAATATCTCGATCCCGAAGCCCTCGTGAATGCATTGGTTTAGGATTCCCCCAAGGGATTCGTTTCTCTCAATTAACAGGATATTATCAATACCCGATTTTTTGGCTGCTATTGCCGCGGATAAACCCGCTGGACCCCCTCCTATTATCGCTATGTCCACATCTCTCTCAATCATTTTTCCTTAAATCCTTTGTCCTTCCGATAAAGAGCCTTGAGTTATTTCCCTTCAGGGTCAGGTCATCAATGGAAGGGTTATAGAACTCCTCCATTATCTCCACTATCTTGGGTATGCAGAACCCTCCCTGGCACCTACCGCAGGTGGCCTTACTCCTCTTCCTCACACCGTAGATATTTCTTGCCCCCAGGGGATTTTTCAGGGCATCTATTATCTCCTGTCTGGTGACGGTTTCGCACCTACATACTATGCGGCCATAGTTGGGGTTTTTCTGGATCAATTTCGATTTCTCCTCGTCCGATAATTTACTAAAACGAACGGGGGCCTTTCTCTTCGGATTGAATTTCCGGTTCTTTTTCAATCTCTTTTTCCTTTTTATTATCTCCACTACCTTTCTCGCAATCGCGGGGGCGGAGGTCAGTCCCGGGGATTCTATTCCTATGAGATTGATAAAGTTATCAATGGATTCCTCTATAACAAAATCTCTTGACTTCTTGGCATCGGGTTTGATCAACTTGGGTCTTATTCCCGCAAAACTACGGATAAAATCCTTCTTGGAGATCTTTGGTAATAGCTCTTTGGCCTCTGAGTACAGTTTTTCCATTATCTCCTTCGTATTTGCGGTATCCTCTCTCTCTTCAATGTATTCTGCCGATGGACCTATGAATATATTATCATCAGTTGTTGGTGTTAGATGAATCCCCAGACCCCCCGGTTCCCTGGGAGGGACGGGATAGACCATCCCATGAATTAGGTGCCTTCTGTTCTTATCCAGGATGTGATATTCTCCACGACAGGGACATATCTTATACCTATCAATTCCAACCATCTCGGCGATTTTGTCGGAGAACAAACCAGCGCTATTAATTACAAACTCCGATCTGAATTCTCCCCTGTTTGTTTTTACTATAAAGGGGCCTTTCCCTTTAATATCCGTAACCTCCGTATTGAGTAAAATTCTAACCCCATTCTGCAGGGCATTCTCGGCCAGTGCAATGTTTAATAAAAATGGATCCAAGATGGCGCTGGTGGGTGAATACAGGGCCTTAATCCCCTCCACCTCGGGTTCTATTTTCTTTATCTCCTCCCTGTCTATTATCCTCAGCTCATTCACCCCATTCTTATCGCCATTGTCTTTAAGCTTATAAAGGTCTTTTATCTCCCCTTCATTCTTAGCCACGACTATCTTCCCCACCTCCCGATATGGGACACCCAGATCGTGGCAAATTTTTGGCATCATTCTGTGTCCGAGAACATTGGTCTCTGCCTTTAATGAACCCGGCTCCACGTAGAAACCAGCATGTACAACGCCACTGTTTCTGCCACTGATCCCCATTGCCACATCGGATTCCCTCTCGAGGAGGATCGTCTTCGCCTCATACCTGGAGAGCTCCCTCGCGACTGCACAACCCACGATACCGCCACCAATTATTATGAAGTCAGAGGAACTTCCTTTCATTTTGATCGGGATAATAATATATTAGGCATTAATTGAATATATTCAATATGCTCTTAACAACTCCCTTAACGGATGAATGCGTAGAGAAACTCGAGGCAGGTGAAATTGTCTATCTGACCGGCATCATCTCTACCGTTAGGGACAAGGCTCATGAAAGGGCTCTGAGACTGGGAAAATTCCCCATTGATCTGAAAAATGGAGTCATATTTCACTCCGGCCCCATCGTGAAAAAGGAAAAAGATGAATGGGTGATAATAGCGATAGGCCCCACCACGAGCTCAAGAATGAATTCCCTCGAGCCAGAATTTATAGAGAGATTCAATATCAGGGCAGTAATCGGGAAGGGAGGGATGAATGAGGGTGTTATGAAATCGATGAGAGAGAACAGGTCAGTTTACCTGTCAATGACCGGTGGTTGCGCCGCCTCTATAGCTGAGATGGTCAAGGAGGTCAGGGGGGTTTACTGGCTGGATCTTGGAATCCCCGAAGCTATTTGGGTTCTCAGAGTTGAGAAATTCGGTCCCTTGATCGTTTCTATTGATGCGAAGGGAAATAGCCTGTATGAGGAGATAGATAAAAGGGTCCAGGAGAACCTGAAGGGAATATCAGAATAGAAATGGGGATATGAACAGCGTTTTCTTTTCAGTTTCAATCATAAAGTATAGACTTCTTTGAATTGAGGTTGCACCCGCATATAAATATAGATACAACCTGAGTGTTATATGTGAACCAAACACTCACATCAGGTCAAATCTCTATTAACCCTAAACCCCGGACAATCGCCATAAACTACATCTTCTCCCGGGAGGTTGAGATAGAAGAGGTGGAGAAGATGCCGTCCTGCGAAGAGAGAGGATGTCGCACATATGTCTGCCCTGACTGTGGTGGGCTAACTGAGGGAGTCAGCTGCTTGCCAACCTGAAGAGGAAAATCGCGGACACTCCGGAAAACAGAAAGCTTATCGATACTCTCTTTCAAGAACATCCAGAGGGATTCTATGTGGGGGTAAGGACACCATCAACAACGGGAAAGGGATGATAAAATACATCGGGAGGTATACAAGGCACCCGCCGTGGCGGAGAGCAGGATAGAGAGCTATGATGGTAAAGAGGCAGGTTCTGGTATGAGGATGATGATAGAAACAGGCATTATCCCTGGAACTATGGGCACCTGCCTGCCCAGGGCGTGGCACTTTGATGGAATATGTATGGTCATGTTATAAATAACCTTGTGCATTATTTAACTTGCTGTTTGTTAACAATCTTTATTTAATAGTTAATAAAGATTATTTACAGTTATATAATCATATCTACAAGTATAAAAATCACATATATGGTCGAATGACAAATAATAATTTATGACAGAAATTACGCTGATTACGACGATATATAGTGTAGAGCCGGTGATGGCTGCCGCGACAAAGTTTTCCCCGGAAAAGATTATTTTGTTGAGAGAGGATGATGCCCCTCCCGAGAAGTTGAGGGCGGAGCGGATGATAAGAGAGACCATAGGGAAGGTTGTGGAGGTGGATACAAAGCTCACCAGTATCTATGATGTGGTAGAGATAGCGAGGGATACCGTCGATGTCGTGGAGGAGGAAAAGGCTCGTGGAAGGGATATCATAGTTAATATAACGGGAGCCCGAAAGACGCAGAGTTTGGGGGCATTGTATGGGGCATATGCGAGGAGAGAGTTGGTCGAGAAGGTGATCTATATTACCGAAGAGGATAATGAGGTTATAGAGTTACCCCTGCTTTCTTTTGATCTGAGCAAGACCAAGAAGAGGATGCTGGAGGAGATAAAAGCTGGCGAGGGGTCTGTCAGGAATATAGCCAAGAGGGTTGGAATTTCAAGGGCGATGGCATATCACCACATACGGGAGCTTAAAGAGGGCGGTTTCATAGAGGACAGAGATGGATTGAGGATCACCACGGCGGGGAGATTGGCTATTTTGTAATACCCGGGCAGTTTAAATGATTGGTGTTTTCTATGTTTTCGCAATTCTATAAAATTATCATGGGCAGAGGTTAGAGCAGGTAAAATACTGATCAATGAGACAGATCTTGCTTATAGGCACAAATTACCTATAAATTAAGAAGATGATCCGAAACCCCGCGGTGGCCGGTCAGTTTTACTATTATGATCCTAAACTGCTTATCGAACAGATAGAGGGGTGCATAGATAAAGACGCCAAGAAACTAAGAGCTTCTGGGGTTCTGTCACCCCACGCCGGCTATATGTACTCCGGAAAGGTTGCTGGTTCTGTCTTTTCATGTATAGAGATGACAGATTCCTTTGTAATCCTAGGACCGAATCATACTGGTTTAGGTAGTAGATTTGCGATCTGCAGGGATGGGCTGTGGAGAATGCCACTCGGCGATGTGAGAATAGATTCGAATCTCGCAAATGAGATCTTTAAGAATTCAAAATTTCTGGATGATGACATACTTGCCCATGAGAGCGAACACTCGATAGAGGTCCAGATCCCATTCCTGCAGTACTTTGGGAAAGATTTTCAGATCGTTCCGATCACGATAATGCACTATCCTCCAGATGAGAATTTCCTTAGGATCTGCGAGGATATCGGAAATGCAATTGCTAAGGCAATAAAAAATTTGAGAGAGGAGGTAACTATAATTGCGAGCTCTGATCTGACACATTATGAGCCGCAGAATGAAGCGAAGAGAAAGGACAGGGCAGCATTAGATGCGATCTTAGAGCTAAATCCAGAGAAATTATTCGGGGTAGTTCGGGAATTAAGGATAAGCATGTGCGGATTTGCTCCTGTTGCAATAATGCTATTTGCCTGCAGAGAACTTGGAGCAAAGAATACGAGACTGGTGAAGTATATGACCTCCGGAGACACAACTAAAGACTATAGAGAGGTTGTTGGCTATGGCGGTGTGCTTATATTCTAAGAAATGATAACATTCCAGAAAAAGCCCTATACAGACGAGGAAATATATCGAGAACTCTGTCCATTGGTAAGGAAATGGTTTCATAGCAGGTTTGAGAGGTTTTCAATTCCTCAGAGATATGCCATCATAAATATCAAGAATAGAGAGAATACCTTGGTTTCTGCACCAACGGGGAGTGGAAAAACCCTTACTGCATTTCTCTCAATCCTTAATGAATTGATAAAATTATCTGAGAAGAATTCCCTCGAGGATAAGATCTACTGTGTTTATATCTCTCCCTTAAAGGCACTGAATAATGACATAGAGAAAAACCTCAACGAACCCCTGAGGGAATTGACAGAGTTATCTGGAAGAGATCTGGGGATCAGGGTGATGGTAAGAACCGGAGA
>QMZJ01000004.1 GCA_003663115.1 Candidatus Altarchaeales archaeon
ATATAATTGCGGTACTCAGGGCACCCACTATTTTGAATATGAATTCTTCCTTCCTTTTCATTCTGGTTATTATATGTAAGGTATGTAAATAGATAAAGAGGGGTTATTCACCCATTATCTGCAGGATTACTTCCCTTCTCCTCGGAGAGGTATCCAGATTCATAACAACGATCTGCTGCCATGTCCCTATGGTTAATTTTCCGTCAACGAAGGGAACAACAAGGGAGGTTCCAATAATGGTAGACCTCACATGGCTCCTGCCGTTGTCGTCGTGCCAGGTTTTATGGTGTTCATAATCTATGTTGGATGGAGCTATCCTCTCCAAAGCTCTGGGGATATCTTTTTTCAGCCCTGGTTCATACTCTGTTGTACTTACCGCACCGGTTGATCCAAGAGTAAAGATGGTGACGATTCCATTCCTCATCCCCGACTTGCTAACTGCGTCCTGTACCCTCTTCGAGATATCGGCCATGTCACCGTCAGCCTGCAGATCTACGGATATTCTCTTCGTTATTACGGCCATTTTACTTTATTATCTTTGCCCTTTTATTATTTACCCTGGCTTCAATGATCTTTCCATTGAATTGTTGCCATTCCTCCTTGATTTTATCTGAATTGTCCTTAACTAATGCTGCGACAGCTGGTCCCGTTCCGCACAGGCCCGATGCCAGTGCCCCCGCCCGCAGGGCGGATAGTGCAATATCTGAGTTCTGGTTCAGGGCTGCCGAATACAGAATCCCATTCAGATTCATGGCAGAATATATATTTCCATTTAGCGCCTCTTTCCATGCAATCAGTAGCTCTTTCCTCAAAAGCCTTGTTCTGTTTACGTCAATCTCAATTGTATATATTTTCTCCTCCGGAACGAATAGAAGTACATCAAGAAGTTTCATTTTCCCAGCCCTTAGTATCTTCCTTTTTTCGTTGTCTGTGACGACGAAACCACCGAGGTATGAAGCCGAGGCGTCATCAAAGGCCCCGGTTATCGTAACCCTGGCTTTGATTGCCGCATCAACCCCCAGGTTTATTATATCCATATCACCGGGTTTTTTGAATTCTGGATTTTCCTTCAATATAGAGTTAACGGTTGCCAGAACTACGGCGTTTGCTGCTGCGCTGCTACTCTTCAGGCCCCTGGCAATGGGTATATTGCTTTCTGTTTCAATTTTAGCGCCGTAGTCAACCCCGAAATGGTCCATGGTACATCTGGCGCAAAGCTCCATTAATTTTGTATCCTCCCCCGGGGCATTCCTGATTTTAGCAGTGATTCTTCCCGAATCATTCAGCTCAACGGTCGCCTTCGTTTCAAGATCAATGCCCAGGGCAGACCCTTTTCCGGTCGCTATGGCATTTATTATTGTCACGGCCCCGTAACTTATCGCGACTGATCTCATCTTCTCTTGTCGATGCTCCTCAATCTTCTTAAAAATTTAATTCTCTCTTCCAATTCCCTATCCTTTTCTTTCTTTTCTATGATCTCCCTCTCTATCTCCACCACCTCCCGTTCAAAACCCCCGATCGCGTAACCAACTAACGCCAGAATTGGGAATATCTCGAGCCTGCCGGCGATCATCTGGAATATCATAATGCTCTTTACTATTATAGATTGACTTCTAATATTCAGCGCTGAAAATCCGACATTGCTCTGTGCTGACACGGAGAGAAAAAATGCATCAATCAACTCCACATCACCACTCCCCGTAGTGCCCCACATCATGAGTGAGAACGTACCGACAAAAATCAATGCAAGATATACAACGAAGAATAATCCTATGTTCCTCAATTCCTCATCCTCGAATACGCCCCCATCTATCTTGAGAGGTAGTATGACCGTCTCGGGGAGGGACGATTTCCTTATGAGCCAGCGGATTGCCTTAAATAATACACCTGCCCTTACTATCTTTATACCACCCGCGGTGGAACCCGCCCCGCCGCCGATCATCATTAGAATTATTACAAGAAAGATCCCTGGGCCGTTTAAATCGTTCAGTACACTCTGTCCGTACCCCCCGGTAGTTATTGAGCCTATGGTAATAATTATACTTTGATATAGAGAATTCAGTAAATCCCTTCCCGTACTTAGTGAGATTATAGTAAAGAGCAGAATAGCTATGGAGATTAGATAGCACCCGAAGCGGATCTCCAGGTGGCCGAAAAACCTCCTTAGGTTCCCCGAGAGCAGTACATAGTCAAGGGTAAATGGAATCGCAGCCAGGAGAAGAAATACCAGGATTACTATCTCAGAGAGAGCATTTATGTGGATTCCCTGAACCATGGAGATGAAACCCCCCGTGGACAGAACACTCATTATCGTTGATAGTGCATAGATGGGTTCCATGTCAAGGATCCAGAGGAGAATTGCCCCGGCGAATGTATAAAAGAGATATATCCGCAGGATGATCTTTGCCGTATGATCGATGCTTGGAACAATTCTTTCCTCCCTGCCCTCTACCCTGTACAGATAAACTGTTGAGATTCCACCACTTGCCAGCAGTGACAGGAACAGGATAATTATACCCAGACCGCCAGTCCATTCCATCAGGGTTCTTGAGAATATCAGACTGTGCTTATAGCTGGGAGACTCGGGATTCAGCTGTTTTTCCGGGAAGATGGTAAGACCTGAAGTAGTGTACCCGGAGACACTTTCGAAATATCCATCTACAAGGACATCTATTGGATCCCCTTCGAGCTCCGGGAAGAATGGAATTGCGCCAAAGAATGGAATTATTATCATGCTTATCGCAACGAGAAGCATGGCGTCCCCCAGACTTATCTTCTTTCTTGGGTATCGCATAAAAATAAATCCAAAGAGCCAGAAAATCAGACATCTGAGCAGGAGGAACAGTATGGGCTCATTATAGTACAGAGCTATGGGTATCGGAAAAAAAGACACTACACCGCTCACAAAAAGGAATACCCCGAGATACCATAAGATGTCTCTTATATTCATCGTTAAGAATAAGGTAGTATGCTTTAATAATCTTAATTAATTTAATCTAACCTCTCTCTCAACAGTTCAATAACGATATTTGTATCTGCTCTCCCACGCATCTTCTTCATCACTTTACCCATCAGAAAATTTAACGCCTCTTTTTTTCCGGATCTATAATCCCGAACCGCAGTTGCGTTCTCTTCAATCACTTCATCAACAACATCCAACAATTCATCTACCGCGTGGACTCGCCCCAGGCCCTCTGCTTTAACTATCCTTTGTGGGCTTTCTCCCGTATCTATAATCCTCTCGAGGAGTTTCTTTCCAACGGCTTCCGTTATCTCACCCTCTTTTACCTGATTTAACAATTCTATTAGAATTTTTGAATTCAGCCTCGATTCCCTCAGTTCGATTCCCCTGTAATTTAATTGTCGCAGAACCTCCCTGCAGATCCAATTTGCGGTGAGACCTGGATCGATTCTATCTGCCACTTCCTCAAATAGATCCGCGATTTCCTTATCCTTTACCAGTATCTTCGAATATTTTTCTGGTATTCTATACCTCTTTGATATCCTCTCTCTTCGATTTTGTGGCGTTTCGGGAAGTTTTATTTTTTCTATAAATGATTTTTCAAAGACGATGGGGGGTATGTCCGGATCCGGAATATATCTATAATCCTCTGCCGTTTCTTTAATTCTCAATGGGGTGGTTATCATGGACTTTTCATTAAACCCTCTCGTTTCCCGTCTTACCGTGCCCCCCCTTCTTCTCAGATTTTTCTGTCTCATGATCTCATATCTTATGGCTTTATACGCCCCCTTTATGGAGTTAATATTCTTGATCTCAACCCTTGCGCCCCCCTCCAGAGATATATTTACATCGACCCTAATAATGCCGCCGACATCTATAATCCTTTCAGTATACCTTAATAAATTCATCAATTCACGCATAAAATTTCTAACATCCTCCGGTGATTTCATATCCGGGGCGGTGACTATCTCGACTAAGGGAACTCCGGATCTGTTGTAATCTACTCTTCCGGTGCCCGGGTCATACCTGCCGGGGTCTTCCTCCAGGTGTATCTCCCATATCCTCACCCTGGAAAGCCTACCATTAATGCCTATCGGCTCTGATGTTCTCTGATAACCGGATGGGAGATCCGGGTAATTGTAGTGCTTTCTCTTAACAAAGATGTTTGTCGTTCTCGTTTCACAATTTAAGAGCTTTGATATCATCAGTGCGGATTCCAGAGCGCTTTCGTTTATGGGAAACGGTTTTGCCCCCGGCATTCCCGTACATACGGGGCACGTGTTCACATTCGGCCGCTCTACTTCATAATAATCTGTTGGGCAATCGCAGAACAACTTCTCCTTAGTTTTTAATGGGACGTGGATTTCCAGTCCTATCTTGACTTCCTTCATTTTATACTTTTAATTTGTATATTTTTAATTCTTATCAATTTTGAAATCAAATAATAAATGCGAGATGAAGTTACTATTCAATCTATCTGGCGAACATCCGGAGCTGCCAAAGGCGGAGATATCCGCGGTTCTGGAGGGCGAGGGTATAGCCTATAGAATACACTCTGAGAATGAGAAGAACAGGATTTTAATTCTGGACGTAGGTACAGAGGATCCCCTCTTTATCAAAAGACTTGCAATGACAAAGAGGGTGGGGGAGTTTATTGGAATCTCTAAGAATTTACGCGTACTGGCACACAAGCTTTACGAGAGGATATCTGAGGGAACATTTGCCGTAGAGAGCGATTCGCAGACGATAAGAGAGAAGTTGGGAGAGGAGATATGGAGGCTTGGATTTCATGTGGATCTATTAAATCCAGATACAAGGATCCTGTGCTTCAGAGATGATCAGAGCAACTATAGAATTGCCATTGAAGCACCCCTTGAGAGGGATTTTGCTGAGAGAAAGCCACAAAATAGACCCTATTTTCATCCAACATCTATCGACCCAAAGATCGCGAGGGTCCTGGTAAATCTGGCGAGAGTTAGAAAAAACGACAGGTTGCTGGACCCTTTTTGTGGCACGGGCGGAATTTTAATCGAGGCGGGTTTAATGGGTATGAAGCTCATTGGCTATGATATAGATAAGAGGATGGTTGATGGCTGTATAGAAAATCTAAGATACTATGGATTGAATGGAGAGATAAGAGAGGGGGATGCCATGAAACTCATGCCAGAGGAAAAGGTTGATGCAATCGTCACCGACCCTCCCTATGGCAGATCATCCTTCATGACGGAAAGGAATATAGAAAAATTTTATAATGAGTTTCTCCTTTCAGCATCTAAGGCTCTGGATCCGGGAAAATATCTTATAATGATTCTGCCGGATTCGTCTGATTTAAAAACAGATAAATTTGAGGTCAAAGAAAATTATTCACTCTATGTGCACAAGAGTTTAACTCGAAAAATCCTCGTGTTGAGAAGGAAATGACTGTGGAGTTCTTTTTTTATTTAACTGACAATATATAACAGAGCATATACAGATCCAGAATGAAAGGTGCGGAAGCCATCGTTAAATCCTTAGAGAGAGAGGGTGTAAAACATATCTTCGGAATCCTCGGTGGGGCAATCATGGAGGTCTATGATGTGCTCTATGACAATGAGAACATTAGACACATCCTGATGAGACACGAGCAATGTGCGGCCCATGCTGCCGAGGGTTATGCCAGGGCCAGCGGTAAGGTCGGCGTGTGCATGGCAACCTCTGGACCAGGTGCAACGAACCTGGTAACGGGAATCGCGGATGCTCATATGGATTCTGTCCCATTGGTTGCATTTACCGGTCAGGTTCCACTGCACCTGGTTGGTAACGATGCATTTCAGGAGGCGGATGTAATAGGCATTACAATGCCAATAACGAAGCACAATTTCCAGATCACCGATCCAGATGATATTCCGAACATTATCAGAGCTGCATTCAAGATAGCGTCGACCAGAAGGTGTGGGCCCGTCTTAGTGGATTTACCAAAGGATATTCAGCAAAAAAAATTGAAGAGGAGATTTCAATATCCAAAAGATGTGGACCTCCCCGGATATAAGGTAGTAAAGAGCGGGGGGCATCCCCAGCAGCTGAAGGAGATAGCAAAGGCACTGATGAATGCCGAAAAGCCAGTAATTCTGGCGGGGGGAGGAGTAATACTTTCAAATGCGAGTAAGGAGCTATTAAAGTTAGCAGAATCTCTTAAAATTCCAGTTACAACCACCCTGATGGGTAAGGGTTGCTTCCCGGAGGATCATCCCTTAGCCATGGGTATGGCTGGGATGCACGGCAGGAAGGTAGCAAATCTAATGGTTACCGAGTCGGATCTTTTATTTGCAATTGGGGTAAGGTTTTCTGACAGGGTCACAGCCAATGTTAAGTATTTTGCACCCCACGCAAAGCTGATTCATGTAGATATTGATCCATCCGAGATCGGAAAGAACGTAGACGTTGACATCCCGGTGGTTGGGGATGCAAAGCTCGTCTTGCAGAATTTAATCAAGATTACAGATAAACTAAAGGCCAAGAAAAAGACGGAATGGCACGAGAAACTTAAAAAATTCAAAAAAGAGTTTTCTCCGATCTATGATTACGATGATGTTCCGATAAGACCGCAGAGGGTAATGAAGGAATTGAATAAAATCATAGATAATAAAACGATCATAACAACGGAGGTGGGGCAGTGCCAGATGTGGGCGGCTCATTATCTAAACATCAAAAATCCAAGAAGTTTTATATCTTCTGGAGGCCTGGGAACGATGGGTTTTGGTTTTCCCGCGGCAATCGGGGCGAAGGTAGCAAAGCCAGATTTTAAGGTCATAGATGTTGGCTCAGAAGGCAGCTTCATGATGACCGGACAGGATCTGGCAACCTGTGTAGTTGAGGATATCCCCGTCGTGGTTGTATTACTCGATAATAGATATCTGGGGATGGTTAAACAGTGGCAGGATCTCTTCTATGGAAAGAGGAGATCTCACACCTACCTGGGAGAGGTTCCGGACTTCGTGAAATATGCAGAGGCGTTTAGTGCAAAAGGGATCCCGGTGGAGAGACCATCTGAGATAGGGCCAACATTGATTGAGGCAATTAAATCTGATGAGCCCGTCGTTATAGACATTCGCGTAGATCCGGATGAGCACATCCTGCCGATGGTTCAACCCGGGGGAAGGCTCGACAGGATGATCGAGATAGGCTCCACTGAATAGGCGCTATTTGAGTTCTTCGGGTATTCTCGGTCTTCTCTTCATCATGTCCTCAAAATAGCATCTGAGCAACTCCGCTACAGAGCACGAATAGGATATACATCCCCTTGGTTTAAACGGGGGGTCTCCATCCATGAACTCTGATATAGTACCCAGTCCTCCCTCCCTGATGTGATTTTTAAGTATCCTCTCCAAAAGCTCCTGAGCATTCAGTCTTTTTCCATAGAGCCTGATATATGCTTTTATATAGGGACCCAAGAGCCACGGCCATACTCCCCCATTATACGGGGAATTTCCGGCATAATTTGGATCCTCTGGACTTAAGCTCCTGAGACCAAAGGGCGTTAAAAGCTCCCTCTCAACAACCTCCAGAACCTTTCTCGAGAGGGCATCGCCCAGGACATTGAAGTCTAAAGACAGGAGGATTATCTGATTCGGTCTCAACGAATCATCCCCCAGAGAATCGGATAGATATCTGCCATTCCAGAATTTCTCCATGAATTTCTCTCCAGATCGCAGATATGTGGATCTAAAGATACTCTCATCGGTATCGTCCATGAGCCTTGCAAATTTCTCCATTATCCTCAGGGCGTTGTACCATAAACCCTGAACCTCTACAGCATTGTTTCTTTCCAATGTCTTCATCCAGGTTCCCCCCTGATGGGATAAAATGCCATTCCTCTCCATCTCCGAATAATTTCTCATTATATCCTTCAGGGTCCACCAGTAGGTATGCAAAAATTTTTTGCCTTCATCTATTCCGACATATTTGATGTACTGATACAATCTGTCTATAAGCCATAAACTCGTATCTATGTCCCCATACTCGGGTTTCCCTGCTAAGAATCTGCTCGGTATTCCCCTGCTTGTTGCGTGATTCAAAAAGTGCTCAAATATCTGCTCAGCATCCCTATACCTACCATTTATGAGTGTCAATCCGGGCAGTGCTATCATTGCATCCCTTCCCCTGTCTCCGAGATTAGGGTAACCGGAGACTATGGTTTTCTTTGAATCCATATCAACGATAAATGTGTCCGCAACATTTAGAAGGGAGAATATGAATGTGCCTTTCTCGCTGCTCAGAATCCTGCTCTTTCGTTTATATCCCTGCAGTAATTCCTTAAAGGCCTGAGCAGTCTCCTCCTCGGTATAATAGCCTACAGCAGTTATGGTAAATTCCTCGATAGAATTTGGTTTGACATCCGTACGAAAATATGCCGGGCAGTGGGAATATTCCTCGGTCTCACTGGTTGAATAGAACAGATTCTGCCACCTCTGCTCGGAGGGGGTTTCTAGACATACTGCTCTATCAGATTGAAGAGCTATATATCCGCTTGGGGAATTGATTCCAAGAATATTCTTTGTAAAAAATCTTGGCTTGAACCCTATCCCCTTATTTTTTGTTAGCCTCTCGAGACCCCTGGAATTCACCAAGGGTCTTACCTTAAACCCAATCTTATCATCGGATTTATTATCCACAGAATAGAAAGCTATCAGTGCATTCTTATCAGAGAGGGGGATTACGCGCTTGGTTACCCTGACACCCTTTGCCCTGTAGTAAAATGAAACGGAATCGTAGCTGAACTCAAATTTATTCAGGTATCTGTAACCATCGGAGGTGGTTCCATCGGGGTACTCGTTCGTATGAAGCGGAAGTACCGAATTCTTAAACTCAATCTCATCATCCAATTTCTGCAGATAGACCATTCTCCTCAGACCCCTGCATCCGGAAACCAGCAGGCCATGGAAGCTATTATTGTTTAAACCTATAACGGTGGAAGATGAATAACCCCCCAGTTTGTTCGGGATGATCCACTCAAGCTCCTTCGACCTCTTCAGGCCCAATCTATTCGGGTTAAATGTAGCGAATGGGAATGTCTTCATTGAGCCTATGGAAGTCATTTTATCTTCTTTGACATGACATATTGACTTAAAACTAAAGAATCTTTGAAATAACGTAGTCGGTAAACTCAGAAGTCTTTGCATCTCCGCCGAGGTCATATGTCAATTTTTTACCTTCCTTAAATGATTCAGTTATTGCCTTTTCTATTGAATCGGCGGCCTTTTTTTCTCCCATATACTTTAACATCAGAACCCCGGCGAGTATTGCAGCAGTTGGATTTACCTTATCCAACCCGGCGTACTTTGGAGCTGAACCATGAACCGGTTCAAACACGGCAATTTTATCTCCTATATTTGCAGATGGGGCAATTCCAAGGCCCCCGACCAACCCGGCGCATAGGTCCGAGATTATATCACCAAATAGATTCGGTGTCAGGAGAACATCATAGAGCTCTGGTTTTACAACTAACTGCATGCACATATTATCAATGATCCTGTCCTCAAACTCTATCTCCGGGAACTCCCTGGAGATCCTTCTCGCAGATTCCAGGAATATGCCATCGGTAATCTTCATGATGTTGGCCTTATGCACCACAGTTACCTTCCTCCTCTTCTCCCTCCTTGCGTATTCAAATGCGAATCTGGCTATTCTATCCGATGCTTTCTTTGTTATTATTCTTACCGTCTCGCCCTCACTCCCGTCCCTCTTTGTATAGCGCTCAATCCCCGCATACAACCCCTCGGTATTTTCTCTGACAACCACTATATCGATATTTTCATATCTCGACTCAATTCCCTTAAATGACCTTACTGGCCTTAAATTTACGTATAGATCCAGCGCCTTTCTCAGCGCAACATTAACGCTCCTGAATCCGGAGGCAACCGGAGTTGTTATCGGTCCCTTCAGAGCCACCTTGTTTCTCCTTATGGAATCCAAAACGCTATCCGGTAAAGGAGTCCCCTCCCTCTCCATAACCCCGGCTCCGGCATCAACCCGCTCAAATTCTATCTTAATGCCGGTAGCTTCAATTACTTTAACACAGGAATCTATAACCTCCGGGCCAATCCCGTCCCCGGGAATCAGAGTAACCTTGCGCATTTGACCACCTTATAGTTATAGGAATAGTTCAATTAAATCATCATATACATAATAACCGGGGTTACAAAGGCCTCTGTAAATGCCGCAATGGCAATGAGTAAGAGGGATGCGAAACCAA
The DNA here is from genome assembly GCA_003663115.1 of Candidatus Altarchaeales archaeon. GTDB lineage: Archaea > Altiarchaeota > Altiarchaeia > IMC4 > QMZM01 > QMZJ01. The sequence goes on from QMZJ01000004.1 coordinate 10,194, forward strand.
CCTTTAGTGTATCATCCAGAATTCTATCTATATTCGGGTCCCTTCTGATAACGTGCACACCGAAACGCAATCCAGCTGCAGTAGCTATCAAAAGTGCGGCAAGTTCAAATATTCCGTGTGCGAATACTGCCGCGGTTGCTAGATGGAGGGGAAGTACAGCATAGACCATACCAATAGTTCCCGCGGTAATCGATACCCCAAGTAAGGGCGGAAGTACAAAGAACATGCCGCTCAAAGATAGAGCGATAATTACGTTGGTATTGTGAAAAAAGTAGTAGAAGACATCTATAAAGGGCAATGATGTGTATGGAGTTCCAAAAAAACCCTTGCCCCAGTCATCCACAAGAATAGCGGTTATGTCACCGGATAGAAAGGAAAATTGATTCATTATCAGATAACCAATAGAGAATCCAGTGCCCGCAAAAAGAGTGCTTAACAGAATATAGTTCAGATTCCCTCTCACAAAATCTATCAGGATGGATGGGGAACTCAACACAAAAGTCTTTGATCCTGACAGATATTCCCCTATTAATTCGAGCCTTACATCCCGTATCTTTACGGGGTTATAGGTTATATTCAGGAAGAAATTCAACTTAGCCAGATCCATCCATGGATTCATAAAAAACAGGATGATCAATGCAGAGAGTGGCGATATACCCAGGCTGAACAGGGAGAGGGGAATCTCCAGAGAGATTACCAACAGGGAGTATGCCAACCATATGACTGTTGAGAGGACAATAAACAGGAGTATCTGCCATATATTTTTAATGACCAGGTCTGCACTCCTCTTTATCGAGTCCATGATGCCTCTGTTCTCGATCACGATGGATGTCTCAACAAAGAAGAATGGAAGACTGATTAAAAACCAGAGAAATAACCACAGAATGAAGGAGAAAATGACCAAAAAGAGGATCACGAGTGAATATAATGATGAATGCCCGGGCAACAGAGCGGAGATTATAAGAGCAACCGCGCCAAAGAAGATAATGGAATAGATAAGAAACAAAAGGAATAATAAGATACGTATCCCGAGTATCCGCCACACGCAATTCCTGCCGTAATACAGAAAATTTTTAAATGTAATCCCATCGGTAATACCCTCCCAGAGATAACCGATGCTTCCTCCACCAACATATGCATATAGGACTAAAAAAAGGAGGTATAACGCAGAGATCAGAATCAGACATATGGCAGATATGATAACTATCTCGGGTCCCATGGCGGAGAATCTCTCGATCAAATCCGGATAAATCTCTGGAAACGACTCCATATAGACATCACTGAAGATATCCCGATAATCTCTCAGGACGTGAGCCATCTCAAAAACGAGGGGTAATGAAAGTAATATTAAAACTGTCAATATGCACCATATAAAGGCGCTGGAAAGGGCATTGGAGATTAACGAGGGGATTGCCAGACGGGGGGCATTCATCAGCTGTTTAAAACCGGAGACAAAGTATAGAAATGCATCCCAGGTAGAGCCCTTATAAGGGCTTTTTTCTTCGGGCATGGGATCACCTACATCATATTATCATTCAATCCAGCTTAAAGCCGTGATATTTTCTAAAATGCGGAACCAAACCGCCATCTTTCAGAATTTTTAGCATAAACCCCGGCAGTGGTTTTACCTTCATCTCCAGATTTTTATCTCTGTTTATCACAAGGCCTCTTTCCAGGTCCACCTCTAATTCATCATTGGAATCAATTTTATCCGTTTCCTTACATTCAATAACCGGGAGACCTATATTTATCGAATTTCTAAAGAATATCCTCGCAAATGACTTTGCGATTACCGCAGAGATCCCCGCATATTTTATAGCCAGGGGTGCCTGTTCCCTGCTCGAACCGCAGCCGAAGTTTTTTCCGGCAACGATAAAGTCCCCCCTTGTTATCCTCTTGTAGAATTCCGGGTCGAGATCCTCCATCACATGCCTCGCCAGTTCCCTGTCATTTAGGGTCCTGAATTTGTACCTCCCGGAGATTATTAAATCTGTGTTGATATCGTCCCCGAATTTATGAGCTCTTCCTTTCAGCTTCATATTAATGATTTGGAATTTAACCTTTTATTCTGATGAGGGGTAACCCTCAAGTGGAATAATGACACCCCCGGGCAATTGGAGCAAGCACATCGTGAGCACGTGCCTTTTGGATGAGCTCCCGCATGAAGATATGTCCGAATATATATCAGTGCAAAAAAACCGGCGGATATTAAGCTTCATCTTCTTAGATCCATATCATGGAGATATTTTACGGTTCTTGAAGAATAAAATATGGCACTTACCAGTGACCACACAGATATTGCAACTAATGACCAGAGGGGTGCATTCAGCAAAACACCTATTAAGATAAAGATTATATAACTGTTCTTTCTACCATCAAATTTTCTGAATAGCTGTTCAATTCGTCCATAGTCTTGAAGTGGACGATCTTTGATCACTTTTCCAAATGCATGTTCACAATAATTAGAAAATCCATCGAAGAGAAGTATAAATGCGCTAAGCAAAACAGGGATTGTTCCAAATGTATTTGATAGATAGATTGCCAGTGCTATATACCACGAGTGTTCAAAGAGATAATCAAACGCATGCTCCATATTACCGATATTTGAAGAGGATATCTTCACCCTTGAGAGTTTTCCGTCCACACCGTCCATAAAAGAAACGATAAAGGTGAGAATGGAAGCAAACAACAGGTATCCATCGAGAAATAGAAATGCGGAGGTATAAGCAACTATGTTTGTTAGCATTGTAACATGGTTTGGCGTAATCTGCGTGTTTGCCAATCTGCTTACAATAAAATTCTCTATGGGTTTATTCACATAGGTTGCAAGCAAGTCATTTCTTCCTTTACACGCATTTTCAATTAAAAGTTTTTTTGCTTTAATTAGGTCCTTCTCTGTGTCGATATCTATCCAGAAGGGTTTAGCCTCCTTCCGCATGCTCGGGATATAGCTATTGATCTGTGTGATATCAAATATCTCGGCATCTTCGTTCTCGGCAGCTTTTGCAATACCGTCTGCAAGTTCAGCCCTGCCCTCTTTCACCGCTTCTTCAATATGAGAGAATATTCTGGGTGAGCATAAGGAGATACCCGTATCTATGCAACAGCTTGATTCTTCTATATTTTTACCAATATCAATGATTTTCCCTCTCTCTTCCAGAACCTTCGTGTCCCCTGGTAAAGGCCTTCTTCTATCAATAGCTAAAACGACCGAGCTTCTTGTATCATAATTTAGAAGTTCTCTCAGGATGCGAACATCAAAGATATGGTCCGACATCAGCAGGACAAAATTTTCGTTAAGTAGTTCCTTGGCCTTTAAGACAGAGAGCCCATTCCCTCTCCGCCATTCTCTATTTTCGATATAGGTTATCCTTGCCCCGTACTTATCCCCATTACCTAATCTCTCTTTTATTTTTTCTCCAAGATAGCCGATAACTATTATAAATTCATCAATACCCGCCTGTTTTGCAGTTAAGATTACTCTTTCGATCAAAGACAAACCCAAGAGCTGAATCAGGGGTTTGGGCTCATCTTTAGTCAGACCTTCGAGTCTGCTGCCTCTCCCAGCAGCAATTATCAGAGCCTTCATCTCTATCCTCTATCTCTCTCGTCTCCCCCGAATAAATTCCTCGACCATCTCTCTGGCTCTCTCATCCGGAAATTGCTGCGGTGGATGTTTCATGGTATATGCAGAAATTGAAGTAAGGACACCTCCAACCCCTCTGTTCAATGCCAACTTACAGCATCTAATGGCATCTATTGTACAACCGGCAGAATTTGGTGAGTCTTCCACACTCAACCTCAATTCTAAATTCATTGGAATATCGCCAAAGATTCTCCCCTCCATTCTCAAGAAACAGATTTTATTATCCTTTTGCCATGGTACATAATCGGATGGACCTATATGAATATTCTCCGGGTCCAGGGGTTTACTTAAAAGGGACTGGACCGCCTCTGTTTTGGATATCCTCTTTGATTTCAATCTCTCCCTGGCCAGCATGTTCAGAAAATCTGTATTTCCACCGGTGTTTAGCTGATAGGTTCTGTCTAATTTAACCCCTCTCTTTGTGAATAGACGTGTAAGTGCTCTATGGGTGATGGTGGCTCCAAGCTGTGATTTAACATCATCCCCTATTATGGGGAGGTTCTTTTGTTTAAATCTATCTGCCCACTCGGGATTGCTGGCTATAAAAACGGGGACGCAGTTTATAAACCCGACATTCGCCTCTAAACAGCAATTTGCATAGTATTTGGTTGCCTCTTCCGAACCAACGGGAAGATAATTTAAGGCTATTTCGGCTCCGCTCTGCTTTAAAACATCCACTATATCGGCTTCTTTTTTATCTGAAACTATGAAGGTTCTATCATCCGGATATTCTTTCATGTGCCGGGCAACACCATCCAGAACTCTGCCCATAACCACATCAACACCAATTCTTGGAATATCTCCGCAGAATACCTTGGTGCAATTTGGTTTGGCAAAGATGGCCTCACTCACATCCTTACCAACCTTTCGTTTATCTATATCGATCGCAGCCACAACCTCTATATCATAGGGTTTGTACCCCCCAATGTCCCAATGCATCAAGCCAATTGCATCCTCTGGCTTTTTATCTTTATAATAATAAATTCCCTGTACCAGGGAACTTGCACAGTTCCCAACACCGATTATTGCTATCTTTATTTTTTCCATACCACACCCCCCCTTCTTTATTTTATTATGATTCTTAATTTTCCAGAACAAGACGACTCATTTAGTAGTAATATTAGGGAGTGAAAATCTAAAAATCACACTCTTGTTATGACTTTGAGACAAATCTAATATATTAACCGACGTATGCCCTTAAAATATCCTCGACATCAACTATTCCGAGGAGATGCCCCTCCTTATCTGTTACGGGTAACCTTATAATCTTATTCTCGGTCATGATCCTTGCGGCATCCTCTATTTTAGAATTAGCAGTTGTTGTTATCGCCGGGGTCTTTATGACCTTTTTTACGGGAACAACCCTGCTTCTTCCGGACTCCTTTGAAAGCCTGACTGAACCTTCTCTGATTATGTCACCCCGGGTTATCATCCCGATGACCTTGCCCTTCTTTAAGACCGGAAAACCACTGAAACCACTGCTGCACATCTTATCCCATATCCTGGAAAGCTCATCCTCCTGTTCGCAATAGATGACATCCGTGGTCATGATCTCACCTATTCTCTTTTTCACCGGTCTGTATCCGTTTTTCACAAAGGCAGATAATACGTCGGTGGATGATATAATACCCACCAATTTGTTATTATCAACCACTGGCAATTGTCTTATGCCGGATTTTATCATCCTCCTCGTGCACGAGAACAGGTCTTCCTCGGGCGTTATCGTAATTACGTTCCTGTTCATCATCCCCTCGACCAATAGATTTGTCTTGCTGGATGTGATCCTCAAGACATCACCCCTTGCAATGATCCCGATCAATCTATCGTGTTCCAGGACGGGCAGGGCCCTGTAACCCCTCTCGCGCATGATGGATCTGACCTTGGTCACAAGGTCCGAGGCGTGAACGTGTAGTGGATTTTCTGTCATTACGTCTTTTACCAAGATCATTTTGTCTCAGAATTTTGACAAAATAGAACTTAATCTTCACCGGCACACTCCTCACACACCAATCTCCCATTGAGGGACCTCAGGTCCTCAGAATAATTGCCACAGACCTCACAGATCCCGGAGATCGTGGTGGTTGGGGAGGCTATATCCGCTATGTCCCACTGACTGTGCTCTCTTATCAATAAATGTAATGCTGGCTCCACTCGAACAAGGTCAAATTCGGACAACATCCCGATAATGTTACCATCCTGTGTAACTATCAATCTTCTTATTTCTCTGTCCCGCATCACTCTGGCTGCATCGTCTATGTCGGCATCCGGTGTTATCGTAATTAGCGGTGATGTCATTATCTTGGACACACAGGTTGTTCTTGGGTCCTTCCCACTGGCGACAACCTTGGCTATTATGTCCATATCCGTAACGATCCCGACACCGACCCCATTATCAATAACAATTACAGAATCGATATCATTCTTTTTCATTATCTCTGCAACCCTCTGAACGTTCTCATCCGGCTTTACATAAATAACACCCCTGGTCATGGCATCCCCAACTTTTAGTTCCATTTTTAGTGTAATAATTTATTTCAATAAACTATAAGGAACTTGAATTAAAATATGGATGAATTTTAAAGGACGATGTCCGCCGTCGAATTCAATTTTGAGATAAGGAGCAAGGATATAGCTGCAAGGATCGGTAGGCTTGAGATAAACAAGAAGGAGCTGGAAACCCCCGCATTGATACCGGTCTATAATCCAAACAAGCCAACCATCCCGGTGAGGGACCTGAGGAGAAAATTTAACGCAAGGATCCTGATGGTCAACTCCTATATAATCCTGAGGAATGAGAAACTCAGGGAGAGGGTTCTGGATCTGGGCATTCATAGATATCTAGGTTTTAATGGCCTGATTGCTACGGATTCCGGATCATACCAGTTAATGAATTATGGAAGTGTTTCTACGACCAACAGGGAGATTATAGAATTTCAGGAGAAGATTGGCTCAGAGATAGGGGCGTTTCTCGATATCCCCTCGCTTCCCAACGCCTATAAACCGAGAGCCCTTGAGCAGCTGGAATTAACTCTAAGGAGATCAAAAGAGGCAAAGGATGCGAACTTCGTCGTTAATGCCGGAATTCAGGGTTCTACATACCTGGATCTTAGGAGGATGGCAGCGAGAAAAATCGGAAGGCACTTCAAGCTCTGCGCAATCGGGGGTATCGTCAGGCTCATGGAGGAGTATCGCTTCAATAACTTAGTTGACATCATTGCGACCGTGAAGAAAAACCTACCATTGGATAGGGTAGTTCACGCGTTTGGTCTGGGTCATCCAATGGTTTTTTCTTTAGCGGCCGCTCTCGGTTGTGACCTCTTTGATTCTGCCGCCTATGCCCTCTATGCAGATGATCTGAGATATATGACAGTGAATGGAACCAAGAGATTGGATAATCTGGAGTATCTACCCTGCTCCTGTCCCGTGTGCAGTAAATACGGGATCGAATTAAAAGAGTTAGAGGAGGGGGAAAAGATAAGGAATCTGGCAATGCACAATCTCTATGTCAGCCTTGAGGAATTGAATAGAGTGAAACAGGCAATAAAAGAGGGTAATCTGTGGGAGTTGTTAAGTATCAGGGCAAGGTCTCACCCAGAGCTACTGACGGGGCTCGCGAGATTAAGGAAATATGGTAGATGGCTCTCGGAGCTGGATCCGATTACCAAGAAGTCGCCCCTCTACTACCTGGGTGGGGAATCCAGGTACCGACCGGAGGTTATAACTGCGAGGGGAAGGATCAAGAGGGTTTCCTCGACGAACAGGGTAAGGATCCCACCCTTCGGCAAGGTTCCGATAGAGATTCTGGATATCTATCCCTTCGGCTCTTTCAGAGTTACAGAAAGCCTGATCAGAGAAGAGCCATGTTTTAATGTTCGCGAGATGGAGAAGATAAAGAGAATTATGGAATACCAATTTGGCTCAAATGCCTCAGAGCTTATAGAAAAAGATTTCAGAATTAAGAAATCCAGAAGGACGGGAAGGATAAGGGGGATCTACCGAGGAAGCGAACTCATTGCTTCAGTACGCGCATCCGATCACTTTGTAATCCCAAAAAGCTATCTGGCAGATAAATTAAAGAAAAAATTCAGATACCCAAGGCTGAGGGTGGTTGTTGATGATGATGCAGTACCCTTTGTCTCCAGGGGAAGGAGCGTCTTCGCAAAATTTGTAGTGGACATAGATCTGGAATTAAGGGCCAATGATGAGGTTCTTGTGGTTGATAGAAGGGATAATTTAATAGGGATTGGAACACTGGTTCTGTCACCGAGAGAGGTGATGGATTTCGACAGAGGTGTCGCGGTCAGGATCAGATAACTTATAGAAATTGTAACGGAAAATACACATCATACCTTTCTGATATGCTCTTCCCGGTTCCTCTCAGATACCTGCATAGATAGTACGGCATATAGATTATGCCCTCAAAGATGGCCTCTCCCAGAAATAGTTCTTCGAGAAGCTCAGATGCCTCCTCGGTTGAAAATTCGATGGAATCCATTGGATAAGACCCGTTAATAGAACCCTCCCTCAGGAAGGACGCTAAGTCATAACACCTGTCCTCAAATTTTGGTATATGTACCTTCGACCTGACATAGACCCTCTCCCGTGGGTACCCATAGCTTGCCTCCTCCGACGTCAGGCTCATGAGCTCCTCAGCTTTTGAGGTATAACTCTCGATTAGACCTCTCTGCATAAGTAGAATTCTCTGTTTTTCGTCCAGGTCGTTGCAGAGTTGTTCATAGGTAACACTCCCAAATTCCATCAGGTCCAGTAAGAGGTCCCTGGCCTCCTTTGGGAGATCGTCGAGTATCTGCAGAATATCCGAGCGTTCTATACCGGATGCCCTACCCAGCATCCCCTTCCTGATGTAGAACAGCTCCAAATGGGATAGATCCACGTAGAAGGTGTTCTCCTTCCTCACAAGGCTTTTATTCTTAAAGACCAACCCAGTTTTGGTCTCCTCTTTCTTGATGACCCTGAATCTACCCAGTGGGGCGTACCTCATCGATATCTGATCGATCTTCTCCTCCGAACCGAACATCAGAATCTTTTTCTTCCTTCTAGACTCGAAGTATCTCCGGGCATCCTCTTCTGCCGTCTCAGCCAAGGCAAATGCACTCTCACTCGTTTCCTCCTCACCCTCTAACTGATCCCCTGACATAATTATCTCTTACATCTCCTGAAATATAAATATAACGGTTTATTTATATACCATGGCCTATGTAAGATCAAAAAAAATCAATGGCAGGGTATACTACTATCTGGTGAAGTCCGTTCGGGATGGTAACAAGGTTCGTCAGATTAATCTCGCTTATCTTGGTGCGGAGAAGCCAACCGAAGAGGAGATTAGAAAAATCAAAAAGAGATATAAAAGGAGCAAATCCCGGTGACAGGAGAGACTCAGATTTAAACATTGAAGTGCAATATATATCTATCTTCTGATTAGTCTCTGGTTATACAACTATTATCTGAATATCTCATCATCTGTAATATCGCAACAACTATACTTATAGGAGAGGTGAATCATGTGGATAAAGAGATTCGGGAATTGAGCGGGAGAGCTGAAAAATACTCTGAGAAAATAAGAAAAGTCTATTCTGAAATTAGTAAAATTATTGTGGGACAGGAAGATATTATTGAAAAATTATTGATTGCTTTAATCTCTGACGGACATGTTCTGATCGAGGGAGTTCCCGGTTTAGCTAAAACTCTGATGGTTAAAACGCTGTCAGAGTGTCTGGATTGCGGTTTTGTAAGATTACAGTTTACACCCGATCTGTTGCCCGCCGATATCACTGGAACGAAGATTTACGACCATAAAAATATATCATTTAAGACTGTAAAAGGACCGATCTTTACAAATTTTGTCCTGGCCGATGAGATTAACAGAGCCCCCCCGAAGGTCCAGTCAGCATTATTGGAGGCAATGCAGGAAAGGCAGGTCAGTATTCAGGGAGATACTTTAAAATTGGATAAACCCTTTATGGTTCTGGCAACGCAAAATCCGATTGAGAGCGAAGGGACGTATAAACTTCCCGAGGCTCAGGTGGACAGGTTCATGTTCAAGATGCTCATGGATTACCCA
>QMZJ01000005.1 GCA_003663115.1 Candidatus Altarchaeales archaeon
ATTCAAGATAAAAGATTTTTTTTGAACGTTTAATAATAACATTAATTTATGAATATTCATCAAACCTCGATCATTTTCGTTTTATCCTAATAATAATTGAAATCGAATAATAATATATGAATTCAAAGACTGCTGTACTGGTGATAGATATGTTAAACGACTTCTTGTACGGAAAGCTGAAGTGCGAGCGATGTCAGAGGATTATACCAGATGTAAAAAAGATGATAGATCGCGCCCATAAGAAAAATTTACCGGTAGTTTATGTGTGTGACCGTCATATCAAAACCGATAGGGAATTTGGGAAATGGCCGCCCCACGCAATTGAAGGGACCGAGGGTGCAGAGATCATAGATGAACTAAAACCCAGGAAGGGAGACTATGTGGTTCCGAAGAGGAGGTACAGCGGATTTTTCGAGACGAGCCTAGATCTATTGTTAAGGGAACTGGATGTCAATGAGATAATTCTCTCGGGAATCCTGACAGACATATGTGTCCTGCACACCGCTGCCGATGCTTTTTTCAGGGGTTACAGGATAAGTATACCAAGAGAATGCACCGAGGCTCTTTCGGATCGGGCAAAGGATTATGCCTTTAAATTCATGGAAGAGATGTACGGGGCGAATATTGTATCGCTGGATGAGTTATTGTAGTCAGTATTGTAGTTAGATCTCATATACCTCTACCTCCATCTTTTTTGTATCCATGATAGCAACCGTCTTTTTCCCCGTAAGATAACCACATACCTCCCCCGGGTTTATCAGAATAGTCTTATTCTTCTTAATAACCCCTGTCCTGTGAGTATGCCCCCTGACTACAACATCGTATCTATTACCCTCCACCAGGGCGTTTACAATCGCCTCGTATGTCCCGTGGTATACACAAATCTTCAGGCCCCTATGCTCTAATTCAATGAAGTCTTTTAATTCGGTTCCAATCTCCGAGAATTTTTCGTTCAAACCATATCTCTCACCGTCATTATTTCCAAAAACACCACGAAATTTACAGTTCAGTCTCTTGAATTCTTTAACCGTGAACGGTGATATAAGGTCCCCGGCGTGCAGAACCAGATCAACCCTCCTTGAATTGAAAAGGTCTACGGCCTTCCTGATTCCCTCAATATCATCATGAGAATCTGACATAATTCCGATCATTTTTCTTCCACCTCCACGGTAATCGATCCGTTTTTTCCAATATCCTCAATCCTTATATTATTAAACCTCTTACCAATAAATCTCTTCCCGATCTCCGACCAATCGGCGCCCCTACTTCTTTCCTGGTTAATCGATTTTATGATCATTTCTAGAACCTGAAAATTCTGATAGATGAGATCACCAATCTTTTTGTATTCCTCAGATTTTTTTTCCAGGTCCCTGATCATCTCCCTCTGCTCCAGCTCAATCCTCTGGATCTTCGCAAGCCTTTCCTGAATCTTTCTTTCCCCGATCTTCTGCATCTCCATAAGCTCGCTCTCGATAAAATATCTATCAATTGCCTCATTTAACGTGTTAAATCCCTCCCTCTCAAATCTCTCGTAGATACTCAGACGGAAGGGAATTACATCCACATACCTTTTGCTTTCGTCTAAGATGAGCATGGGCTCCTTTACCTCATTTTTAATGGTCTCAATCAATCGCTTGAATGAATCAAATAAAAGTTGAATTTCATCATCGCCAAGCCTCTTAGGCTCCCTGCTCTTGTCGATCTCGGAATTAAAACAGAGCTCTTCGGCATATATGCCTCCCAGAGAGAGATCGGCTGCTAAGGTTGCAACCAGACTCTTTTCGGATCCCCTCAGGATATCACGAAACTCTGGGAGATCTATCTCCAGCGGGTTTCTGCCCCCTGGAGGATATTGATATATCTGTCCAACCCCAAGCCTTCTGTCCTTCCATTTCTGCCATTCTAACAAGCCAAGGATCCTTCTCTCCGAGTTGCACAGGATTATATTACCGTTACCGAATAGTTCTGTAATTAGAAAATAACCCGAGTTGCCTTTCTTCAATTCAAATTCGATGATCCTATCAAATCTGTACTGTCTTATAGCTTTTATAAATGCACCCTTGAGGTGCTTCCTTAACTGCATAGCAAAAGACGATGGCTGTTCTGGCACATCTCTTTGATATCTTGTAAGACATAGATAATTTGGAGCAATTATGAGCTCCTTAGAACCCTCTTTTGGGACATAAACCCTCATCTTCAGTTCCCTCTCGGAGATCTGATAGACCTTGTCGACCCTCGCAGAATCCAACTCATCGTTCAATTCTCTCGTCAAAAAAAAGATATCTATGGAGGTTAGTCCGGTTTTCATTTCTTCAGTAATCTCTTAAATCAATCCTATTTATCCCGTCAACTTCATCAAGTGCTTTATCTGTAGATATTATCTCTCTGTTTTCATTCCTTAAGTAACATGCAGATGCGCGCAATGAGTCAAAGATACCCAGGCCATACTGCCTTTGAAGTTCAAATGCCATTATAATATATCCAGATTCAGGTTAACTTATCGGAGAAGATCAATTTTATTATCCCAGCAACCTTAAAAGAATCGCCTTCTGCGCATGTAGTCTGTTCTCTGCCTGGTCCCAGACAATCGAATCTCTGCCATCAATAACCTCGTCTGTAATCTCCAATCCCCTATGGGCGGGCAGGCAGTGCATTATCTTACAGTCGGAATTCGCAAGCTTTACAATTTCCCTGTTCAATTGATACCCCCGAAATGCTTTTAATCTCTCCTCTTCCTCGGATTCGTCCCCCATACTCACCCAGACATCCGTATAAAGGAAACTGGCACCCTTAGCTGCCTCCCTGGGATCGTTAACGATCTCGATCCTCGATCCAGTTTCCTTCGAGATATCGAGTGCCTTTTTCACAAAATTCTTAGCCGGCTCATAACCCTCTGGAGATGCCACTTTGATGTTTATACCGACCATTGAACACCCCAAGAGCAATGAATTGCACACGTTATTGCCGTCTCCGATATAGGCGAGATCTATTCCCTTAAGCCTTCCTCTGACCTCGTGGATGGTGAACAGATCGGATATTACCTGACAGGGATGCTCTAAGTCGGATAAACCATTGATCACCGGAACCTCGGAGTTCCTTGCAAGCTCCATCAGGGTTTCATGTCTTTTTACCCTCGCTAAGATGCAGTCAGAGTATCTACTCAAAACCCTTGCGCTATCTCCCATGGTCTCACCCCTCCCGAGCTGTGTCATACTTTCGTTTATATCTATCGCATTTCCACCAAGTTGTATCATTGCGGTTTCAAAGGAAACCCGTGTTCTGGTTGATGGCCCCTCAAATAACATCACCAAGATCTTACCTTTAAGCCTATCTTTATAGTCCTCCGGTCTCGCCTTTATCCTCCCGGTTTCCCGAATAATTGATTCGAGTTCCTTGATCGATAGATCGGTCATAGAAAGGAGATCCATTTTGACTAATATATTTCTCTATTAAATAGATAAATATGACCGATATAGTAGATAGAACGTACAGAGACATAAAAAGTATGAGAGTAAGGGGCGCACTGAATATAGCAATCTCGGCCTCAAGGACCCTGAGAGAAGTTATCACCTCTGATGCAAAGAATACCCCTCAACTCCTGAAAAAACTGAAAAGAGCTGGTAAGAAGTTAAAATCTGCCAGACCCACGGCGATCTCTCTACCAAATGCCATCAATTATATCCTGTACATTGCCGATAAAAACAGCCATTTAGAACTAGATGAATTTAGGAAAAAATTACTGGTGGATATCGATAAATTTATAGATGAGCAGAAAAGTGCATTGGATAGGATTGCAGAGATCGGTTCAAATCTAATTAAGAAAAAAGATATAATTCTAACGCACTGCAATTCCGATACCGTAGATACGCTAATAAAAAGGGCGTGGGATGACGGTAAGAAGATAGAAGTAGTTTGCACTGAAACGAGGCCACGATATCAGGGACATATAACCGCAAGGGAACTATCCAGCTATGGGATCCCAACTACGTTGATAGTTGACTCTGCAGCACATCTCATTATGAAGGAATTGGATATCGATAAGGTCATCGTTGGTGCAGATACGATCTATGCGAGTGGCGATATGATAAACAAGATTGGCACCTCGCAGATCGCCCTATGTGCTAAGGAGTTGGATATCGACTTTATTGTTGCCGCGGAGTCTATTAAGTTCTCACCCCTGTCTCTGCTGGGATCCATGGTTGAAATAGAGGAGAGGGACCCATCCGAGGTTATAAAACCGGGAAAACTGCCAAGAGTAAAGATCTTAAATCCGGCCTTCGACATAACCAGTGCGGACTACATTGACGTATTTGCTACAGAATTTGGCGTCATACCACCGGAAGCGGTGTACTCTCTTCTCAGGGAAAGGTTCGGCTGGGAGCTGGAGATCTGAGTAGTGATATTAGTAATATCCTTTACTCTATGACCACTTACATCTTCATTACCCCGCCAAAAATTGTATCCATCGCATAGCTTCCGAGGAGGAATAAACCTATTGATATTATTAAGAGAAAGGGCAGGTATTTGATCCCATCCTTTACATCTCCTCTCAAGATTAATCCCATTATCAGTGATCCAAATATTGAGGTCACGGTTAAAGAGATCATGGCAAACGTGCTGATAAATTCCGGATCTAACTGCGTCTCTGTCATTGAAATTGGCGCCCCACTCATCATTTCACCCTTTGGCATTCCCTCTGCGATTAGAGCCATATTCTTTGTTAATAATTTAACCAAAAAAGAAGACATAGCGAACAGTAAGGGAGCACCAAAGGCTATCGCGATGAAGATAAATATAACATACATCAGAACACCGGCACTGATCTCCTTCCTCACCATCTCCTGGTCCCTGAGATCATTTGCGGTCTGGTCCAATAGATCTGCTAATTTACCACCGGATTTGAGACTATTAACAATTAGGTCCATGATTCTATTCAGGCTTTCTGATTTTATCCTCTTCGTAGTCTTCAGGAGGGCGTAGGCGAAATTCCTTCCGGTCATTGTCTCCCTGCCAACCCTCCTCAACTCTTCGGCCAGGGGCCCGAACTCGGGTCTTGCCGCCAATAATAATGCCTTATCTGTGGTTAAACCGGCGCGAATGTTAGACGACATCAACTGTAGTGCATCCGGTAATGCTTCCTCTACGGCCCTCGTCTTGGAATCGATAGAAAAAAGGATGAGAAGGTAAAAGAAGAGCTCTACAAGTACGAAGGATCCAATAAAACCAAGTATTGGTGATATCCCGAACAGATACGTAAGATAGGCAACAATGCAACTGAAGATAAACCCGAAGGAGATAATAAATCCCAAAAAATCATCGGGGTCAACGCGCATATTTGAATACATTATTAATTGCCTAAAGCTTTGTCTCGTCTTCTTTGGCAATAGCCTCACCATGAATGCATAAAACCGCATTTTCGTTCTTAAGTCATCAGATTTGGTCTTTTCGATCTGATTACGCTCATGAACATGAATTGCATGAATGCGACACCAATCAATAATGCCCAGAATGTATCTTCACTGGCGATGGCCCCCATCCCGGGAAAGGTAGAGAGGACGATCATAACGGTAATGCCCAATGAGGGAACAATAACTGCGATCATCATATACATCATCGACAATGGGTTTAGAGTGGACTGATATCTTCTAATTTCTACGATCTGCTCCTTTGAAAGGGCCCTTATAACATTTTCCAAGTTATCGCCAACATCACTCCCCGATTTAAGGGCAGTAACCAGTTGCCATAAGGCCCTCCTGAAGTATATGGAGGGGTTTCTGACGGTTAATTCCTCAAGGCTTTCGATAACTGGTCTTCCAGCTCTCACCTTTTCTATAACACCTTGAAATTCGTGGGAGATCTCACCGTAGTCCCCAGCAGCTATGGAGACAAATGTATCGAAGATCGGAACGCCCGATCTTATCTGGACCAATATTGTTCTGAGTACAAAGAGCAAATTTCTGTCTATACTCCTAACTCGTCTGTTGACGATTACCTTTGGATATGAGATAACCTGGAAGAATATGAAAAAACCCACTATGGCCCCAAATAGTGGACCTATTATAATGTCCCTGCTCACCTCTGTATTACCAATTAATATAGTTCCCCCAAGGATGGGATTCCGTGCACCGACCAAGAGCATTAATCCGGATATGACAAAGGATATGGTTATAAATGCAAACAAAGAGAGGAAAAGACAGATTGATAGATATTCTCTGGCGTTTACATTATACTCTGTACCTATCCCCGATTGTTTGAGGTTTATCTCCATCTTGGGGAAAACCCCAATTAATATACTACCGAAACCCATGAATAATCGAGAGCCTCTCCTGACAAACCTCGACCGCAAAAACCCTATCTTCTTGGTTGGCATAATCAAAAAAATATTTGACGCACTAGCATAAAAATTTATTGGTCAACCTTCTGAAGAAGGTTGTTTTTCATGTATGATGGATCCGATGTCCACAACGGAGTCAACCTTCTCTATGATGATACTGTCCGTAGTTATCGTGATTTGATTCAGGTCAACTATCTCTTTATCTGCACTTCTGCTCGTTCTGGCATCCCCCTCTAGACCAAATTCATTCAATTTATGTCTCACATAGCTTGCCAACTCACCGCTACGGGATATCTGGGAATCGAATATAAAGAGCACGAACCTCGGGTTGTATTCCCTTAATGTTAGAATAATCGTCTTTAGTGCTCTTTTTGTATTTTCATCGAACTTGTATTTCGAAAAAATAGCAGAGGTATCTCTCAAAAAGCCATCCATTCCCCTCACAAGATTTCTTTTGCTGAGGATCGCCTCTACCGTTACCAGAACATTGTAACCGTCAATCACGATATACCTCCCAGATATTTTTTCGATAGATAAAAGCCTTGACCTGTGCATCTGTATATCTCTCTCAGAGAAGACATATCTCTGCAGAAAGTTTCTCTGGTTCTCATTCAACTTATAGCGATTCACAACCAGGTTGAGAGAGGTCTTTTTATTGTACCCCCTGTCGAGCAGATACTTCAGATCCTGGGCCGCTTTTTTGATTGACATACTAATCGAGGTGCCTCATTATGAGGTTTATTCCATTTACCAGTGCATCGACGCTGGCTAAAACTATGTCGCTTCCAGCACCCCGTGCGGTGATAATCCTGTCTCTGGATCTGAGTTTGACCATTACCTCCACAACGGCATCGGTTCCACCACTTATGGAGTCAACGTGATATTCAACCAGTTCGAATGGAACTTCTTTAGTGGCGCGTCTTATCGCGTTCATCGCTGCATCCACGGGGCCAGTTCCGGTAGCGGATTCTGTAATCTCCCTGCCGTTAATCTTTATCTTTACGGATGCAGTGGGTGTAAACTTATTGCCAGCAACGGCAACCAGCTCTTTCACCTCTATGGCTTTTTCCACCTCTATTCCAAGGACCGAGTGTGCAATTGCCTCTAAATCGACATTTGTAACCTTTTTACCCTTATCGCCCATGTACTTTACCTGATTGAGGATATCCCTCAGCTGTTCATCAGACACCGAGATTTTAAGATCACTTAGCATTTTCAGTATTGCCTTCGTGCCCACGTGTTTTCCGAGAACGAATCTCCTTCTAGCGCCAACGGACTCTGGCTTTATCGCTTCATAGGTCTCGGGTTTCTTTAAAATCCCATCCACGTGAATTCCAGCCTCGTGAGTAAATGCATTATCCCCAACTATGGCCTTGTTCGGGGCAACGGGAATACCACACGATTTCTCCACGAGATCTGAGACGCTAGTTATCTTCTCTGTCTTTATTCCCATATCATAATTGTATCCCAGTTTCAGCGCCATTACGACCTCTTCCAAGGATGCATTTCCGGCCCTCTCTCCCAATCCGTTTACGGTAACATCAACGATCGAGGCCCCGGCTCTTACAGCGGCTATAGTATTTGCGGTAGCCAATCCAAGGTCATCGTGACAATGAACCCCCAATGGAACCTTCGATTCCCTCGCCAGCTTAGAGAACATCTCATGGATCCTCTCGGGAAGCATGATACCAACCGTATCTGCGATCGTGAATCTGTCTACTCCATACTGAGTTGCGGATTCAAGAATTTTGGACAGGAATCTAACATCTGTTCTAGAGCCGTCTTCGGTGCATAGGTCAACCACTAAACCGTGATCCTTACAGTACTGGATCGCATTTAGCGTTTTCTTTACCAACTCATCCCTCGTGATGCCAAGTTTGTACTTTATATGAAGATCCGATGTTGGAGCGACCAGAAATATAGAATTCACATCACAGGAAATCGCCGCATCTATATCTCCCCGTAAAATTCTGGCGTAACTTGAGATCTCAGCCCTTAAACCCTCATCAGCTATCATCTTAATGCCCTCTCTTTCCCCCTCGCTCGTTATGGCCGAACCGGCCTCTATGACATCGACACCAAGATCGTCTAATGCCTTTGCTATCCTCAGTTTTTCATCGGGTGTGAAGGAAACACCTGGGGTCTGTTCTCCGTCCCTAAGGGTCGTATCCAGTATTTTTATCTTCATTTCAGATACCTTGGTACTATATATTTAAGTACATAAGCAAAAATAAACAATAATAAATCGGAAATGTGAAATCCAAAAGACCGATACGAGGAGATTGGATATGCTTGAGCGGGGAGAGGATAAACTCGATAATAAAGAATTAAAGGCGTGAGAAAGAGGAGAGGTTCTCGAAAAAAAGCTAATGAAGTTAGAGGCAGGGGAGATGGAACTGGCAAAGAGGTAAGCGAGCTCGAACGCGTAAAGAAAAGGCGACCAACCAATTTTTTTAATCATCCCCTTTTTTCATATACATCTCCGCGTCATCGGGAGAAAATGGATAAACTTCTGTTAAGATAGAGAGCCGACTCGGAGGATAACTCACTTAAGGCTTTAAAATCATTTGCCAATACCTCGATCTTGCTTCTAACGAGCTTATCCTAGAATTCCTTAGTTCAGATATGGCTCTTGATGTATCTCCATAGCGCCAAGGCAAACCATTCGGTATCCCTTTTCTACTATAACTCCCATATATCACCCTCGCTCTGCGAAGGCAAGGATTACGTCTTCATCTCTAAGTGGGTTCTTGTCCTCATCGAGCAGGAGAGATCCAGAGTATTGAAAAACCCGTTCAAAATCAACCCAGTAATAGATATTCCCCCTATAGGAAATTTCCGTTATATTTGCAACAACTTCATCGTATGCTCCATACCCCTGAGTCTTTTCCTTTATCTCGTCTAAGTCTGCCCCCACCGGGTAAAGGATTTTATCTCATATTTATCTTTAAGCTTTGAATAAATAAGTGCCCCTCACAGGGTCACTTGGGCGAGAGATGAAATGAGGTTGATCAATGAACCCGGGGGTTAGTGAGGGGTTACATAGTCTCTAATTAAGTGCGCTTGAGCCCGAAGGGCGAAACGCACCTTTGTCGTCCGTTCGAATCAAAGATTCGAGGGACCCAAAACTGCTTTGCAGTTTTGCGGTCGGCAAACTCCGACCAGCCTTTAATAAAGGCTGGCGAAAGGTGGGGCATTCACTCCGTTCAGCCCCACTGAATACCAATCATGGAATCATTATTAAGTGCGCTTGAGCCCGAAGGGCGAAACGCACCTTTCTCGTCGGGAAACTCCGACAGATGAAATGAGGTTGATCAATGAACCCGGGGGTTAGTGAGGGGTTACATAGTCTCTAATCTATTTAAATCCGGATTCTCATAGATTAAGTGAGATGGATTATGGAAGGTTCTTGACTCTCTGGATGATCATGCTTTTCTTTGCAACCATGACGGATGCTCTATTTATTAGGGCTATCGATATAAGCCCAGATCCAAGTAGAATCTATATGAATGATGTCATTTTCGTCAATGTTACGCTCAAGGGGAACAGCTGTAACTATGAGATATGGTTCTATATCGATAATAAAAATTTTACCTCAAAAAAGCTGTATCATGGAAGAAAGATACTACGTTGTGGCGTAACAGAGGTGAATGACATTGACTGGGATCTGAGCAAATATCCCATAGAGCCGGGAACTCACGTTCTCAGGGTGGTGACCATAGACCGTCGAGATGGCGAAATCGATGAAACGATTAAAAAATATATACGAATACTGGATGTGAACAGGACAACCACGACAACGACTACTACGAGGAGAACGACTACTACGAGGAGAACGACTACTACAACTACTACAACTACTACAACTACTACATTGCCCAGGATTTATCTGGAATATGAAAATGAAGAGTATGGCTTTAGGCTGTCGTATCCGTCCACTTGGGAAAAACGAGAGAAATATAGGGGTGCTGTGGTGCATTTTTTAACTCCCCTCGAGGGTATCATGGATACGTTCCAAGAAAATGTCGGTATATCCGTTCGGAGTGTGCCGTCAAATATGACACTGGATGAATTCACAGAATCCTCGATGAATGAGCTTAAAGCACTACCCGATTTAAAACTCTTTGATTCCAAGGATGTCAGACTGGCGGGCCAGGATGCTCATCAACTGGTTTATGAATTCAGAGAATATCCATACGACCTGAAGGCGTTACAGGATTACACGATAAAGAACAATAACGTTTACATCATTACCTATGTGGCAGAGGTTGAAAATTATGTTAAATATCTCCCCGATGTCAGGAAAATGGAGGATTCCTTTCAGATTACTACGGTTTCCACTACCACAACTACCACTACCACGACTACCACTACCACAACAACTTCTACAACGACTACAACCCTCAGCATATATACCTCATTTATATCGCAATGGGGCACAGTCGTTCTGATATTTATCCTGGCTGTTGTTATTCTCCTATTTGTTGTGTTAATCCTGAAGAAGAGGTCTAAGAAGAAAAGAACGGGGAAGAAAATTATCAGAAAAGAGCTTCCGAAGGAGGAGGTATCCGAGACGCCAAAAGCCGCCGAGATTCCGGAAGAGATCCCCAGAGAAGAAAAACCAGAGAAAGAAAAAGAGGAGAAACCCCCAAGAGAAAAATCAAAGGAAACTGCCGAGGATGATGAACTGAAGAAACTGGAAGAGGAACTAAAGAGGCTGAAGAAACTGGAAGAGGAACTGGAAGGATTCCCTAGAGAAAAATCAAAAGAAGAAATGGGGGAAGAATCCATGAGAGAAAAACCCGAGGAAAGTGCGGGGGAGGAACCGAAGAAACTGGAAGAGGAACTGGAAGAAGAATAAATCATACAATGAACTCATGCTCGATTTCTGTTTTCCTCCCATCTATCTCGACGAATCTCTTTATTATGCCCTTTCTCTTTGAATAAATTCTCGCCAATGCGAGGTTCTCTCTGTATTCCTCTGGGATGAGGAGCTCTTTTATTATATATCTATGGGAGATTTTGATCTCCTCAAAGTCTTTCACATCTATATCGAAACATATTTCATTCATAATCGCATCGGTTAGAGATGTATCAAAGATCGCGGAACAGAAATTCTGGTCGGGTTCGGAGCCCAGCCTCGGCAATCTCTTCTTCGTTTTCAGATGTGAATTTTTATCCGATGAGGTCAGATCGAGAAATATATGAGAACCTTTTAGCTCTGAATAAAGCCTTGAGAGGTTCTCGGCTGGAATGGTGCCCTTTAAATTTAGAGTAAAAAGCCCCTTCTTCCCCGTAGCTTTCTCTATCGGAATCCCAAGCTCTGATAGGAGGCTCTCTATATTGTCCCTTGATATGATATTCCCGGAGACATTAAGAGCCTTGGACGAATTCTTTGCCAAGATCTCTCCCAAGATATTTACATAGTCGTCAGATGCATTTATTTTTAATCGATTTCCAGAATTCCTTATCCTTATCACTGGTCCCTCAAATTCCCCGCGACCATATCTCACGAATTTTCTATGGATATACTCCCGGTCCTGATTCCCCCGAAAGATCTCGCGGATGAAATGCATTTTAAGGTAGCATCTGCTTTTTTGCGATCTTCTCTGGCAGGTATTCCTCCGCAACGAATTCCAGGGATTTTGAAGCCAGTGCCTGCTGCTCTATCCTGACGCCCTTTTTCGACATCAGATTGAGCTCCTCTTTCCATTCCTTCCTCTGGAACCACGGGTATTGTAAGAGCTCATTAATCCTCCTTTTGTCGACGTCCTTTAGCTTTTCCGTGACCTTTTCCATGCCATAGGTATCTATGTCTGTCATCGTCATTCCCACGAGTTTCATCTTTGGCGTTCCCAGCCTCTTGGACTCATGAGCCAGTGCCATGGAACCCGCCTTCATTACGGAATAGATGTAATAACCCCATGGGTCTCCATCAGTAAATGCAATTACAGGAAGCTTTAATTCGTGATTTAATCTATGAACTAGCCTTCTGCACCCCCTGGCTGCCTGCCCCTTCGTCGATACCATTATACAATTATTTTTCAGATGATATTTCTCCTCCACGAGACGATCGAACATGGCCCCGGTTTCTATTACCAGAACATAGTCTGCCTCCACGTCATGAAACCTGTAGTGCTCAACGATCGATGGAATTGATAGGCCGGACCTTCCCAGCTTTGAGCAGTCTATAAAGTCCCCAGAATCCTCAATCGTAATCCTCCCTATCAAGGTGCCCTTATCATCCGCCTTCAGATGCAGCTCCTCTCTGAGAACACCGAGGGCTATCTCCAGATCAACTATCAGGGGATCCGATTCACTCTGATCATCGAACGTGTTTTCCCTTGTACCCGGTATGGTATGCTTTAACTGGTAATAGAGTTCCCTTATACTCGCCGTTTTGTTCCTCGATACAAACTCTTTGCACTTCGATGCTATCAGAATTGTCTGCATGAATTTCCTCGAGTGAGCAACATTTAAAAATGATCTGGTTGACATCTTGTCTCCCAGCTCCAGCAGATTTTCCTTTTCATTGAAGTGGATATTTCCGATACTCCTCTGCGGTATCCTTATCTTGGGGGATCCGTGCAGCATTATCTCATTCGTTATCTCCCCACCCAGATGCGTTAATTTTGAGATTACCTTCTGTCTTTCCATCTTTATTCAACCTCCTCTATCTCCCTATGAGCTTCAGAGTTGTCCTCGCTCTCACCCTCAAGTGTCGGTTCTAGTTCTTCCCCTGCAATTCCCTCCTCAGCTTCTTCAATTTCCATGCCCGTTATTCGTTCCTCTATCAGATTCTGAAGCTCTTTAAGAATCTTGTCCTCGTTTTTGTTCGTTAATTTTGCAAGACCAGAGGCCAATTCAATACTGTATTTCAATAAAATCTGCTTTCTTGCCTCTCTCTCAAGGGCCCTTCTCTTCCGTGAATGATACACATGGAATTTTCTTCCAACCTCCATTAATGCAAAGCGCATTTCCCTCATGATCTCCCTATCCTCGGCGACGCTCTGTTTCCCAGCTGAGGTGTAGGGTATATAGGTTGAGACCAGATTTACGAAAACCGTAATTGGAGAATTCTCAAAATCCCTTATACCATATCTCTTCCATTCCACCGAATTTACCGCCTTGGTTATTGCACAGCCCCCGGCATCGAACAGCAGGGGGGCTTTATTCCCAAAACGCATTATCTCGCACTTGATCCCATCCCCAACGACCCTCCCGGCGTGACCCCCGTAGGCTATGGCAACCTCAACCAGAAAGGGAATGCCTCCAGAATGCACCTTCGGGGGTCTGGTTACCACGGCTTCAAATTCTGGATCCAGGATATTTAAAACGGCATTTCTTATCTGCTCCTCACCTATAGCCTCTAAACCCTCGGTCGGTGGAGCCAGAAACTTTATCTTCTCTATCGCATTTATGATCTCCTCACACTCCGCCCAGGTAAGCCTTCGCGGATTTTTATTTAGATCAAAGCTGACGTGTTCCTGAATCTCTCTGACCTTTGCGTTGCTCATCCTTGAGAGTGTATTTACCAGGAATGAACTGACCTTCCTAGCTTTAGTTACCTTGGACATATTGATAAGGTCATCGACCTCTAACCCCTTCGGGTGAACCTTTATCGCCATTGGTGGTTTTGGGATCCTTTCGCTGGATCTCTCAAATACGGTCTTCCTGCCCTCCGGATCTATGAATATTATCCTTGCGTGCGGATTTGCGATCGCCGTCCTTCTCAGGTATTCGAATGGACCCCTCTCGCTTAGATTGAACTTAACGCCCTTTATCTCGATATCGAGCTCCGTTCCCCTCCAGTATTCGGCGTATTCCTCCTTGCTCAGAATATCCGCCCTGTTTTTTGTTATGTCGATCATCAGCTCAACCTCATAAACCCTGCCATTTCCGGTCGATGTTCTGACCTTGATTGGCTTCCCCGTGGTTATCTGTGAAAACAATGTAACCCCTGCAATCCCTATTCCCTGCTGCCCCCTCAATTGAACATTTCGGTGGAATTTTGTTCCCGCAAGCATCTTACCAAAAACGTCGGATATATGCTTTAGAGGAATTCCGGGCCCGTTATCTGCCCCGAAGACCCTGTAGTGCTCCGAATTTAATGCATCGATCCTGACCCGAATCTCGGGTAGAATTCCGGCCTCCTCACACGCATCAAGGGCATTGGTGACAATTTCATGCACAACAGTAGTTAATGACCTCAGTTTTCCCGAATACCCGAGATGAGCGCGATTTTTCCTGAAGAATTCGGTTATAGAGGTCTCTCTGAATTCCTTAAATAATTCATCTGCGTGCTTTTCTCTCGACTCCATAGTTATCATTCATTACATCTAATATATTGAAATTTCAGGTTTAAAACTGCAAACATGAAAACAAATTCTACCCTTTTAGAAGACCTTCATAATCGGGAAATTCACGCTCTTGGGCCCTGGATCTTTCGAGGAATTTGTATACCGAAGAGTGTCTTGCACCCCTAATGAGTTTTAGTATGGCCTCCCTTGCGATCTCAACCCGATCGTACTTCCCTATTATCCCAACGCTCTTGCCATAAACCGATATGCTCGTATTCGTAATGCCCTCAATAACGTTCCTCATTTTTCCCTTCCTGCCAATAATTCGCCCCTTTTTCCTAGCCAGTTCTTTCTCGGATCTTATGAAGTCCGTCAATGGAATGATCTCCAGGACATTTTCTTCATCGAACAGCCTGAATGCGATCTCGGGGCTAAATCCACGACCAATTGCGAGAACGACATCCCTTGCCGTTAATATGCCCATGGGGTCCCCTTCGATGGATATATCCCCATCGTCTATCTTGAGTCGTGTGTTCGTCCTTTTCTCTATCTCTCTCTTTATTCCTCCCCCCTTACCGATCAAAACCGCAACCCTCTCCTCTGGAATCTTCAGGTACTGCATACATTACTTATTGGATTAGATCTCTTTAAATTTATTTATCTATGAGGGATAATTAATCGATATGAATGAGGCGATGTTATACAAGAAACTGGAGGACAAGAAGGTAAAATGTGGGTTATGTTCCCATGGTTGCACTATAGCAGACGGAAAAAGAGGCATCTGCGGTGTTAGAGAGAACAGAAAAGGCACCCTCTATTCCTTAGTATATGGAAAGGCAATTGCCGCCCATATAGACCCAATTGAGAAGAAACCCTTCTTCAACTATCTTCCAGGATCTAAGAGCTTTTCCATCGCCACGACAGGTTGTAATTTTCGCTGTAAATTCTGTCAGAACTGGCAGATAAGTCAGAAGGCAGATAGCTATAAAGAGATGCCCGGTGAGAATCTACCGCCAGAGGATGTCGTGAGGTTGGCCAAGGAAAATAACTGTGAGAGCATCGCTTATACCTATACCGAACCCACCATATTTTTTGAATACGCCTATGACACCTCCATATTAGCAAAGAAAGAGGGCATTGCCAATCTATACGTTACAAATGGATTTATGTCCGAAGAGATGCTAAGGATCTATAAGAAGTATCTGAATGCAGCAAATGTGGACCTAAAGGCATTTACCGATAGATTTTACGGGGAGATCTGTAGCGCTAGTCTTGAACCAGTTCTAAATTCACTAAGGTTAATGAAAAAGCTCGGTATATGGGTCGAGGTAACGACCCTGGTAATTCCAACCCTGAACGATTCGATGGATGAACTGAGGCAGATAGCGGAATTTATAAAGAACGAGCTGGGTAATGAAACGCCATGGCACATAAGCAGGTTCTATCCCCATTACAGATTAAAGAACCTGCCTCAGACAGATATAGAGACGATTCACAGAGCCAGGGAGATTGGTCTGGATACGGGTCTGAGATATGTTTACACCGGTAATATCCCGGGGGATATCGGGGAGAATACCTACTGTTACAATTGTAATGAACTTCTGATAAAGAGATACCTCTTCACAGTCTATGAGAACAGAATAGAGGATTCAAAGTGCCCCAACTGTGGTGCGAAGATAGATGGTAGATTATTAGTGGATATTGAGGGATTAATAAAAAAATAAAAATAATACTCACTAAACTAATAAACAGCAAATCCTAAACCTTAATCCAAGATGAAAAAACTCCTAAGAGAAATCTTAAAGGAGATTACTCCAACGGAGGAAGAGCACGAACTTGAGAAGAGGATAATAGAGAGGATAAAGAAGAAACTCGAGAAGATGGGTGTAAGGCCCGTTCTGGTTGGTTCTCTGGCCAAAGATACCGATCTCAGAGGGGACAAGGACATAGACATATTTATCATGTTCCATAAAGATGTATCGAGGGAGGAATTGGAGGAGAGGGCCCTGGAGATAGGTAGGAAATTATTTAAAGAATTGAATGCAAGATACGAGATAGATTATGCGGAACACCCCTACGTCAGGGGATTTTATAGGGGTTATAACGTAGAGATAGTCCCCTGTTATGAAACAAAAGAACCGAGGTCTGCGGTAGACAGAACGCCTTATCACACGAGATATGTGAGGAAGAAGATACGGGAGAATAAAAATCTGAGCGATGAAATAAGGCTCCTGAAACAATTTATGAAGGGCATCGGCGTCTATGGCGCCGAGGCAAAGGTTCAGGGATTTTCTGGATATCTAACGGAGCTCTTGGTTATAAATTATGGCTCTTTTGAAAATACACTGAAGGCGGCTACAAAATGGAAATTTAACCAGATCCTGGATCCGGAAAATCTCTGGGAGGATAAAGAGCCGTTAAAGTACTTCTTCCCGGATGCGAGTTTAATAGTCATAGATCCAATAGACGAGAACAGAAATGCTGCCGCCGCAGTCTCGAGACAGAGATTGGCGGAATTCATTGTAGCCAGTATAGAATTTTTAAAGTCTCCGGGCAGGGAGTTCTTCTTTCCCCCCGAGGAGAGATTGCCGAGCAAGAGGGAACTTTCTCGGAGAATGAGATCGAGGGGGACCAAACTGATGGGAATTCTATTCAAGCACTCCAGGATAAATCCGAACAGCCTCTATCCACAGCTGAGAAAAACCGCTATTGCTCTAAAAAAATCGATAGATGAATTCGATTTCAGAATCCTTAAATTCGATCTATGGACGGATGAGAATAACCTTTCGGTCATATTACTCGATTTCGAGGTATGGAGATTACCGAGGATAAGGCATCACCTGGGACCGCCGATAGATAAAAATCTGAAGGATCAGGAAAACTTCATCGAGAAATACAGGGCTTATAGACCATATATAAAAAATGGACGCTGGGTCGTTGATACTGAAAGAGAATTTAAAAAAATTGAACAACTTTTACCGAGGTTAATTGAGGAGAAAAAGGGCTTTGGAAAGAATCTGAGGAGCGCGAAGAAGATAGAGATAATCGAGGATAGAGACATACTGAAGATCGATAATAAGGGCTTTCTGAGATTCATGGACAGGTTTCTATCTCCCTTATAACGGATCCTGGACTTAAAGACTCAGACGTTTGAGGCTAAAAACTCTTTAGGTGAACGTCTCTACTGAGAATCTTTATGTGGGAGACTAACCCGTCCTGTACAGGCTTCTGATAAACTCCGGGGAGATTACATCCCTCAGGATAATACAGGCAGAACCTATGTGATCATCATCCCCGGAGATAATTACGTCCCCATTTTTGACCTCAATTGCGTTCTTCTCGGCTTTCGTGAACATTATTGATGGATGTAATTCACTGCAGTTAAAGGTTTCATTGGTTGCATTGAGCTTCTGGAATGCCGTGCTTATAGGCTGTAACTTGCATTCATTATCCTCCTTTATATGGGGGAATATCCTAATGAGGTTCTCCTCCACCTCCCACCTCTCTATTTTGCCATCGCCATTTATATCCCTCAGTACGTTCTCTCCCTGGATATAACCCAGTGCCCCCAGAACATCACCATAACCCCTCAGTGCCGGGCCCTTTAAATTGATATCCAAAATTACATTTATCCTCTTTGAATTCACAATTATATCTCTGATCTCCCACAGATTTTCTGGGCATTCAATTCCCTCTCTAATGCATGAAAAGACATTACACGCCTGTAAAATTTCCCTATCGGTATTCCCTCTTATGTATACGGCATTTCTCTGGACATAGATGCCCTTTTCTCCCCTCTCTATAAATACCCTGTAGCCATAACGATCAACGGTTGAGATGGCAGAGAGCTCGAAATTGCACGTAGTTGCAGCTTTATTTGAGTTATTAAAGAGTGCGATGTTTTTCAGATACTGTATTTCAGAGATCGGAATCTGGGAATGGACGTTAACACCCGCTACCGTTGACGCGTACGGATAGGTAACGGGTTGCTTCAGATGGATTACCATTACTGCAATTCCAGAAAGGATTATAACTGCTAAGATGGCCTTGCTGATTTTTCCCTTTTCCTCTCCAGCTTCTTCCGTCATCTTCTGAGAATTCTTAGTAATTGGAACTATAAATTTAAAACAAATGGACTCGAGGTTTCTTCAGCAGAAGGAAAACTCAATGAGAAAGCTTGAAAGGGCAAAGAAGAACGAAGAGGTGGACCCGGAGATACTCTCACTGTTAGATTTCATAAA
>QMZJ01000006.1 GCA_003663115.1 Candidatus Altarchaeales archaeon
CGATAGGTTAATAGCTCCAAAATTTTCAGAGACGATTTGACATAATAAGATTTTATATATCAATTCCCATACTATATACCCATACTATAAAAAATGCCCGTAGTAATCCCACAGGACGTTAAGTACGAGGAAAGGTTTATCGGTCCGCTGACCGTAAAGCAGTCCATCTATGCGGGTATAGCGGCAATAATAATAATCTACATCTGGATGTTCACTGAAATCTTCACTGCTGTGAAGATAATTCTATCTCTAATTGTTGGGGGGGTGGCTGCTGGATTCGTCATGCTTAATCTCGATGTTATGCTATTGAATCTATTCGCATTCCTCAGGGTAAAAAAGAAGGCATCCTGGCTGTCTCCCGATGCCCAGGGGCTATTGGATATAAGGGATATAAGAGCTGATACGGTATTTTTGAAAAAGGGAGGGGCAGTTGGGCTCATAAAGGTAACGCCCATAAACTTTGGGATGCTCAGCAAGGAGGATCAGGATTCGGTGATATACGGCTTCTTGGAATTCCTAAATACGATTAATTTTCCAATACAGATAGTGATGAAGAGCATAAATCTGGATATTAACGATTATCTGAGCGCTCTGAAACAGAGGATAGAGGAGCGGGATGATAAAATTGCCCTGGCTTATTATGAGCACTTTGCGAATTATATGAGGGACTACATAGAGTCAACCAAGATAAATGACCGTCTATTTTACATCGTGGTTCCCGCAAAAAAGCATTGGGATGAACGGGAGGTTGTAAGAAGCCTTGACACCAGATGTAAGAACATCATTGATGCCCTCGCTTTTTCTGGTATAAATTCGGAGAGATTGAATACGCAGCAGTTACTGAATTTATATGCATCATATTTCACCGAGACATTCTGGTTGGATGAGGATTTCATTACAGCGGTTACAATGTACAGAAAAATGTGGAAGAAAGCACCCAGAGCAGCAGTATATGGAGAGGTTTAAAATGATGCCCAAGCTGGATATAAAATTGCCCTTCATGAAGAAAAAAAAGAAAAAGAAGAAGCTATACGAGCAGTACAAAGACAGCATTTTAACCTATCTGACATCGCCATCCAAGATAGAAAGGCACCCAGATTACATTAAGATAGATAAATTTCATAGGATAATTGCCTCGGTTAATTACCCCAGGGTGGTGGATCCGGGATGGTTAACGAGGCTGATTGAAATGAACTTAGATTTCGATCTGTCCATACATATAAAGCCATATCCAATAGAATCCAGTATCTCCATGCTGGAATCAGAGATAAAGAAGCAGAAAACAGATCTTTACGCCCTTGAGGCAGAGGGTAAGATTATTCCGCAATCCCTCATACAGAAGCACCAGGATACGATAGCTCTGCTAAATCAGATACAACAGGGCAGGGAAAAGATGTTCGATATGAGCCTCTATATCGATGCAAAAGCATACGATAAAAAGGAGTTGGACAAGGTAACGAGCAGGATAAAGGCCAGTATGACTTCCATAATGATATCTCCCAAGATACCCTCGTACCAGATGTACACCGCCCTGAGATCTGTTTTACCCATAGGTTCTGATGAATTACATCTAACGAGGAATATAACATCCTCAGCAGCTGCAGCGTGTTTCCCGTTCGCTATTACCTCGCTGGAGCATCACGCTACCGGAATTCTGATAGGATTTAATCAGATAAACAATATCCCCATAGTCATAGACCCTTTCGAATTGAGCAATCCCAATATCCTCGTCCTTGGAACATCTGGGGGTGGGAAGAGCTATTGCATAAAATTACTGCTGATGAGAGAGTTCATGGAGGGCGTCGATATAAATGTAATTGATCCACAGGCAGAGTACACGGATCTGACCAAGAGGTTTAATGGTAAGGTGATAAGAATCGCCCCCGATTCAGACACAGTTATTAATCCGCTGGACATGATGGGTCAAAGCTATGATGAAAAGAAATTATCCCTTCTATCATTTTTCAGGGTTTTAATGGGTGAACTGACAGAGACCCAAAGAGCCATCTTAGATGACTGTATCGATTCAACCTATGAAGATGCCGGAATAACCAGGGATCCAAGAACATGGGCCAAAAAACCACCCATATTGGAGGACCTGTATGATCATGTTTTACCCTTAACCAGATCGGATAAGGACATAATCTATAAACCGGCCATGTCAATTATTACGAGGTTAAAACCATTTGTTACGGGTGGCTTAAGATTCTTGAATCAACATACAAAGATAGATCTGGATAACAGGTTCATCTCCTTTGACATCAGGGATATACCAGATGTCGGGAAGGGCACAATAATGTTCCTCCTACTCGAGTACATCTACAATAGAATGAAGAAGTCCAGAAAGAGGAGGATATGCGTGGTTGACGAGGCCTGGACCGTATTATCGGCTGGGGAAGAGGGAGAATACATCTTCAGGTTAATTAAGACCTGCCGAAAATTCAACCTGTCACTGATACTGTTAACACAGGATGTGGAAGATGTGATAACATCGAGGGCAGGCAGGGCCGTTATGGCCAATACCGCGACAAAGTTATTGCTGAAACAGGATACTACCGTGATAGATAATATTATCGAGAGATTCCATCTCAACGAGGCGGAGGCGGAATTTGTACGTAGAGCGGGGGTTGGCAGTGCCCTATTGATTGCGGAAAATTCCAGGATTCCAATATACATCCAGGCATCCCCCGAGGAGCATAGAATTATAACCACCAAGCCAGAAGAGTTAACCGAATTAGTTCGAGAACCGACGGCTCCAGAGGCCGAGAGGGAGATTAAACGTAAATTTGACATCAGTAAGCCCTTCCACAGAGAGGCGCAACTAACCTATGAGGAGATGCAAACCCTCATCAAGGTTGGTTTTCACGAGTTCAAGGCAGAAACATTAGAGGGAGTCCATGAGATGTTTATGATAAAGAATGAGACCAATGAAACAGATGAGCATTTCGTTCTGCAACAGCTGATAAAGGATGAAATAAAAAAATATACAGACAGGGTGTTGGTCCATTACACTACCCTGCCGGATATAACCTTCGAAACACCCAACGGTGAGATAATTGCTATAGAGGTAATCGCGGATCCGGATATAGGGACATGCCTGGATAAGATGGAGAAGAAAAAGGAGATACTGAAGAGATATAATTCATACTTCTTCGTTGTGGCTAATCCAGAATTGAAGAAACACGAAGAATTTGGGGAGGTAGTTATGAGAACTAACGTCCCGACCAAGATACGAAACTTTTTCGGTTAAATTAAAAATAGGAGGTAACAAAATGGCAGATCCAGAAAATGTAAACCCGGAGAGGGTTGGAATAAGAATGGACGTTCTTGACAACATCATCGATGATTTGAACAACAATGAAGAACTGAAGGAAATATTTGGCGAGCCGGTATCTAAGGCGCTGGTCGTTGTCGCAGATAACAATGACCTCAGGATAGAGGAGGGCGGGACAGTCAAGCTTACGGGAGAACAGGAAAAGAGGTTCTTAGATATCCTCGATGAGGTCATACGGGCGAATTCTATATAGAGGAATATTCTCTTGTTCTTAGTGTTTCTGTTCCCCGGCGAGTTTGCTTAGGGGATACAGAAAAACCTTTTCATAACCTTAAATAAAAGGTCTTGAGGCTTTAGTAGATACGGGATCAACTGTTGTGTCATAGAGAGATCCATAGGAGAAAATTTGGGATTGCCAACCCCGGAGGTTTTACACCTCTGGCAGATGGGAGAAATGAAACCAGAATATATTTTTAAGGATAAATAAAATAAATAAATGACGTAAAAAATGGGAATACGGGAATAAAGCAGTGGAGAGGTAGCAACCTTACTATTATCCCTGGTGAGGTATCATCCACAGAATGGACTATGAGGGCGAATGGAACTGGGGGCGCATAGCCTTTGTTCTGATTATTTTAATAGCTTTTGCCTTCTCCATATATTATCTGTTTTTCCAGCCGGAAGAGATTGAACCGGTGAGCAATACAACCGCTGTAAACAATAAATGTGATCCGTTTCCAGCCAAGATAAATGGTTATATATGCAATGGAATAAACAAGAGTATTGTAATGGATGAGAAGTACCTTCTCGTATGCGATAAATATGACGATGAAGGTAATTGCATCAAGCAGGGTTTGGTTTCACCTAAAAGGGTATATTTTGTAAGATATAACAACTCAGAGACGAGGACTGATATGGATTGTCTTTTAATTACATTTGAAACACGGGATGATGCAGAGAGATTTTTTGAGAAAAATTTCGGTTCGGTTGATGATCCCTGTCCAGATATATCACAGTCTTTAAGCAAAATCGATGGTCAATGTATAAATATCACCACTAATGAGGCCAAAGGTTTCTATTTAGATGGAGCGGGTGAAAGAGTTTTTTTCCTTCTGGATGAGAACAATTTCATAAAGGTAGGAAGCAGGATCAGGGCGGAAGGGCTCAGGAATATATCCCAAGAGAATCTCCCCGGCCCCCTTGAACTTAAACAATTGATAGAGGGTGCTAAAGAATGATGAGAAAAATTACATTATTTGTGATTATATTTTTCCTTGCAACCTTCGGGACAGTAAGAGAGGTAGAAAGCTATGAGATCTGGGGATGTTGTTGCTGTCCAAATTGGGGGTGTGAATTGTGGGGGTTGCCTTGTTGTTGTGATATGGAGGAATTTGGCGATGACCCGGGAGATACGGGTTGCGGGCTCGTCTGGCCAACTGTGGATGCAGTGGGAGATGATGAGTACTGTGAGATCATCCCACCAGGGAATGAATTAGAGTGGCAAGATAGATGGGATGATTGTGACAGTGCCTGTGACACCACTTGCACACATGATGATGATTGCGATTCAAATATATGTGGTGCTTTGTGGCAGGATCCATCAGACGATACCTGCACATCTTGCGATACGGGTTCAGAGTGCACTCAAGGATATGAAATAATGGCAAAGCTTGAGAGCTGTCCCAGTAAATCTGAGTATGAATTAGCATTTGGGAAGGATCCCAATGGTTATATCTGTGTAGTGACAGTAGATAAAGGTTGGGACCCATTTGCTGGCCCTCTAATCGGTATGGGAAACTTTGACTCCAGTGAAGGGAAATGTGTTTACTGTGATGGAAAGATTGAGAGTAAGATTATTGCTACCACTAGTAGTATTGATAATTATGTTGATGAATCAACTAAACCTTGTGTGGACCTGCCATTTGTCATTTATAAGTCAATGATGGCGGACTGCCCGATAGATGGTTGCGGGTGTGGGTGGGAGAGATCCGCAACCGGAGGTTGGTGGAATTACTTTACGCCGCCATTTTGCACTTGTCATGCTGATTGGGACTGCTGTGGAAATTTTAAGGATGTGTCTGGCGACGGAGAATGCGAAACCGCCTGTGGGGGAGTAGATTCGGCCTGCGATGAAGTAGCGGAGGGCGGACTTTGCAAGGCCGGTGAACTTTGTGAAAGCCTGGGGGTGGGGGTGACTTGCAGTGGAACGGAGAAATGCGTGGATTGTAAATGTGAACGCAAGACATGCGGGAATGGTAAGGTAGATCCTGGGGAGGAATGCGACGGTAACATAGACACGAAAGCTGAGGGCGCCACAAAGGATTGTGAGGGCTTATGTGCCCCACCGGGAGAGGCAGACGAATGTACATGCAGATCTGCAACCTGTGGAAATGGCGTGATAGATCCTGGGGAGGAATGCGACGGTAACGTAGACACGATAGCTGAGGGTGCCACAAAGGATTGTGAAGGTAGATGCGTTCCTCCTAACAAATCACCCCTGCCATGTAACTGTCAGATATGTGGCAATAATAGGATAGAATACCCGGAGCAGTGCGACCCACCGGATGGGACGACATGCGATGGAAACTGTCAGCTCATGGGTCCGCCACCGACCCTGCCAAGTGGGGGTTGCGGTGGGGATTATGGTTGCGAAACTAAGGATATTACTTATACGGAAACAAAAACACTACAACACGGTAATATAAAGTATCATAAGAAATATAGTGAAGTATTCCCGGGAGAGGTCTGTGGATGGGGTGCCCAACTTTATATCTGGTTGCCTTGGACGACTGGTCCGGGTGACTACAAGTGGCCAGTTATTCTCGAGGGTAACTCGGTAACATACACCAAGTCTCCGGATGAGTACACGGTAAAGTTGGTAGATGTTCACCTGGGTTGTGACACAATAACGGTAGAAGCGTGTTGTAATCCAGCACCAATAGGAGAGACCGACTGTCATGACGGTATAGATAATAATGTGCCACCTAACGGTAAGATAGATTGTGAAGAGGGTGATGCCGTTTGCCCCGAACCAGACTGCGGCCCCTGCGGAACTGCAGTCTGTGATCCTGGCACCTATGGCGATTACGAATATCACTGCGAACTGAAAGCGGGTGCTGAGTGCGCCGTGCCAGCTGACTGCCCCCCTCCCGGCAACCCGGGGGATTACGAGTGTCCACTAGCGCCTGGTCCAGATCAATGTAAATGTGTCCCGCTGATAGAGGTGGACTGTAGTAATGGGGTAGACGATGACGGTGATGGCTGCACAGATGGTGAAGATGTAGATTGCGGCGGTAAAGAAACCGATTGCTTTGATGTGATTGACAACAACTGCGATGGAGAAACGGACTGCGCCGATCCAGATTGCAGGTTCACTGCCCCAGACTGTAATGACTGTCAGAACCTGACCTGTAACGCCGATGGCACATGGCAGTGGAGCTGTCCCACAAAGGCCGGCGCAGAGTGCAGTTCAAATACAGAGTGCTGGGCAACGACGAAGTGGTGTAATCTCGAGACGTGCAACTGTGAGGAACCACCCCCAACCTTAGCATCTAAGTGGAGGATAGAGGATGTTGCATGCAAGATCATCGTCCTTCTCCAAAAAATCGTTGCCGGAATAGCTACCCTGATAATAGTCTATGCCGGTATAAAGTGGATGGGCTCCGGTGTCACGGATCCCGTAGCTAGGCAGGAGGCGGCGGATATGATAAAGGCCGTATTCGTCGGTTTGGTTATCATTATTGTAGCGTTGCAGTTCATTAACTATATGTTCGGGAACGAGCTGGGTACCGTTTCGTGTCCAGTGAACGTTACCTGGCATAATATGGTAATTATCTGCGATGTCCCATATATGTGTGATGACGCCAACTCCGATGGTATCTGTCCAGAGGACTTCGGTATAACGTGTGATGTGCCAGATAAAGATTGTTAGCAATGAGTTAAGTATTTATTTGATGAAAACAAATTTCATTTAGGAATGGAGACAAAGATAAAAGTGTTGGTAGTTTTGAGTATCGTATTGATCGTTTTGCTTGTTGCTTATAATATTAAGAGGCCAGAAGAGATTACTACCACGACAACGACTATCCCATCCACAACCATTACTACCACAACAACCACAACTGTAATTATAACGACCACAACTACAACCATTCCCTCTACCATATCCAAGTTCTGCAGTCCCTATAATGTAACGTGCATCGAACACGGCGGCGTCATGTACGAGATAATATATACCTGCAATGGGAGGGAGGAAAGGTTCTATACAGGGATAAAGAACCTCACCAAGCTAAGGGAGGAGATAAAGAATTTAAGGAAGGCGTGTGAGGAAATGATGGAGTTTGAAAGAGAGATGATGGATGCTTTGAACAGAACGAGGGGATGCAAAAAGGAAAAAATATAAAAATTAATAGGTGAATATTTACTATGGATAATAGAATATGCAAGGGTCTGTTGATGATCAGCGTACTTCTCATTCTGAGTGGTTCGGTTTTCGCAAAAGATTGGTGTCCTGCGCCATGCAATTGGTGGTTTTGTGATGATCCTTGGTTTTGTAATTGTGGTACAAATGATTGTGGGGGAGGTTGTTGCGGTTGGTGTGATACTTATGACTACGTGGGAATTAGATGTGGTGGGTTTTGTATTGACTCCGCAATACAGCAATGCTGTTGGAAGGGTAGTTGTGACCTCGGCGGGTGCCCACACTCAAGTGATCGTGAAGTTGCATGGAATATATCCCATTATAGTTGCTGCAATTTCAATAGTATCTGGCTCAGGGGACATAAACCGGATGCGGACTGGAAATGCACAACCGCGACGGTCTTCGATAACACGGAGATAATGGACGGAATCTCGGGGGCGATTTATTCTCATACCAACGGCAGGGGTGATGTGGGCAATGCGTTAGTCTGCTGGGATTTTTCTGCGGGTGCCAGGGTGTGCGGTGACGATGCCTGCTACAACATAAATACGCAGGAATGCTGGGCGGGTGGCGATGTGAGGAGCAACAACGGGGGACCCTGCGTTAATGGATCCACGGACTGCGTCTCCGGTATCTGCTGTGCAGGTGTTTGTACTTCTGCTGCGGCTGCGGATGCAGATGGGGATGGGCATATATCCGATCAATGTATTGGAGATATACCGGGTGGGAGAGGAGATGACTGCAATGACAGTGAACCATTGATTTACACAGGACATGATGAAGAATGTGATTGTCTGGACAACGACTGTGACGGACTGACTGACGGAGCCGATCCAGATATAAATACAACACCCACAAGACCCGCCTGCACCGCCCTGGGAGTCTGTATAGGACACAAGAAGTTATGTGTTGATACTATCCCAGGACCCGGGTGTGCGGCTGCATGGGTGGACTGCGATGCTCCGGATTACAGTAATCCCGAGACGGGCTGGGGGAATTGCGACGGAAAAGATAATGACTGTGATGGTCTGACCGACGCCGATGATCCAGACCTGGGCGCCGGGCCCCCCTGTACCAATCTCGGTGTCTGTATCGGGCACAATAAGCTGTGTGTTGGGGGCATGTGGATAGACTGCGATGCTCCAGGTTATGAAAACCCCGAGGTGAGTTGTGACGGTGAAGACAATGATTGCAATGGTCAGTGGGATGAACCGTGCGACTGCGATGATGCCAAACCGACCTGTGAGCTGGCGCCTCCCAAGAAGGATTGCCGAGATGCCCTCTGCATAGGCACCCCGGGCAACTCCTGCTGGAGTGTCGGCGGGGAGATATCTGCTACAACCTGCTGTGGTGATGATCCCGGTGAATTCTATAGTTATTACGATCAAGCTGAAGTTGATGGCTGTAACGATATTACCGATGAGCCGTGTGTTGGTAAGGATGATAACCTATCGGATAATGCCTGCTGCGATAATGAAACCGATTGCGTTTTTAATGATAGGTGTTATCCAACCGATAACCTAACCGATTTAGATGGGGATGGTGTCGATGGTGAGGTATGCGTCGTTTCTGGCGGTAAGGGTAAGTGGATGGACTGCGATGATAATAATGTACTTTGCGAGGGATCCTGCTCTTTCATGTATATTCCAGGCGAAGCTGGTACAGGTGAATACGACTTCACTGGTGCTGTAGAGTGCTGTGGTGATGATTTTGGAGAGTATTATGTTCACTATGATCAACTTGAATTTAATGGCTGTAACGATACTACAGATGAGAGATGCGTAGGTAAGGATGATGACCCATCGGATAATGCCTGCTGCGATAATGAAACCGATTGCGTTTTTAATCATCTATGTTATTCGATTGGTAATTTGACCGATATAGATATGGACACAGTTGTTGGTGAGCACTGTGCGCTAGATATGGGGTAGGGTAGGTGGATGGACTGCGATGATTCCCAGGGGGTTTGCACGACAGATTGTTCCTCCATATGGATCTGGGGTGGTGAATCTGATCCATTTGGCGAGTATGATAGGGGGACTGATATAGAGTGCTGTGGTGATGATATCGATGAACACTATAACTATTATGATCAACTTGAATTTAATGGCTGTAACGATATTACCGATGAGAGATGCGTTGGCAGGGATGATAATCCATTAGATAATGCCTGCTGCGATAATGCGAATGATTGTGTTTTTGGTCGCAGGTGTTATTCAACCAATGACTTAATTGATGTAGACGGGGACGGTGTCAACGGTGAGGTATGTAAAACGGGTAAGTGGTTAGATTGTGATGATTCTAACGTGGTTTGCACGACAGATTGTTCCCTTGTATGGATAGCCGGCGGTGAGCCCGGCACCCCGTTTGGAGAATATGATACTGGAACATCAACAGAGTGCTGTGGTGATGATTTTGGAGAGTATTATGTAGGAGGTACAGATGGAACGTACGCATGCTGCGATAATAGGGATAGTGCAATGATGCCCCTTTTTGGGGATGAATGTGTCATCGGTGGTGTCTGTCAGGATCGCACTCCCTCACCGGAGATCTGTAATGATGGCGAGGATAACGATTGCGATGGCGATACAGATTTCGCCGATCTGGATTGTGTGAGTTGTGCCCTTGGCTATCGCTGTGATGCATGTTCTGGTTGGGTTACAAAGGATCCGGGACACGCACCATGTGCCCCTCCGTACAATGGTTGTGTTCGAGATAGTGGTGTCGGCTATTACGACTGGGCATGCTGTGAGGGTGTGATATGTAAAATCGAAAAAGAGACACATCTGTAACAGAGAATGAAATCGAAGATCCTCGTATTTCTGTTAATTGCCCTTTCTGAGATGTCCGTCGGCGCACATATAATACCAGTTGGATTAAGAGATGCCACAATTCAGGATATAATCACTATCTTCTATGGAATAACGGTTGCCGTTGCTGTCGTCATGATGGCATTCCATGGTATTAAATGGATGACTGCAGATAATGATGAAGACAGAAAACAGGCGAGGGAGGGGGTCATACATGTCTTTTTGGGTTTACTATTTATTCTGATAGCTGCCGCATTGGTTGACATGGTTTACAGGAGACCAAGTTACTGATAAATTTAGAAGGGACAGGTTACCTCCCCGATATAGAGGTAATTCACGAGAGCAAAGGCGATTATTACGAGTGCTAAGCCAATGAAGACGTAATAAACCCCCCTCTTCGCATCCGTTCTCCCCGAGGCGTCATCTGCCGTCATCCATTTGAATCCATTTATGGTGAGCATTAGAACGGCTAGTCCTATCGCTATCGATTGGAGGATGAGGATAATCTCACAAAATTGCTTATTTACCTCGCACGTACCCACACATGCATCCATGCAGGCATCAAATTCATCCGTACCTGCACCATACCTGTTGCATGTACCGGCAGAGCAGCAGCTTTCACAACTTCCGCTCATGCAGCCCGTTGCAGATCCGCACTCTGCGGCGCATATGACGGGACAGTTACCTCCAGCTCCGGTATCACACATAACCGTTGGCTCGCTGCCATCGGTACACTGATTTCCATCAGCAGCGACGCACTTATAGGATTCGAATACGGCACTGACATTTACGATCAGGGCAAATGGGATCAGGAAGACCACCAATCCTTTTTTTGCGTTGAATTTCATCTTCATTATAATAATTGATATCAAGATTATAACTAACATACCAATGAGCCTGTAAAGAAGTAACTGGCCAATGACGCTGCTACCATAACCAGGATTAAACCGATAAGCACATAGACTATGCCCCTCTTTGCATCCTGTCGTCCCTCAAAATCGTCCGCCGTCATCCATTTGACTCCGTGTACCATGATGAGAAAGACAGATACTGCGACTGCTGCTCCCCCGAGGATATAGATGATATTACATAACTCCTCATTAGCCCTACAGAGCCCCATGCAGGCCTCCATGCATACATCGAATTCTTCCTTCGTATATGGATACGGAAGCAGTTTGCCGCAATTAGCCCCCGAGTTACAGCAGACTTCACAATCTCTGGTACAGGTGGTTCTTTTACCGCACTCTGCGGCGCATTGGTACTTACAGTTCTTAGTTGTACTGCATTTAACCTCTGGTTCGTCACCGTTGGCACATCTATAATGGGGCCCGGCACAGATGAACTCGCCATAAAGGCATCGGGATTCCCTTCCTTGAAGACACTTTATAGCACAAGTGTCCCGGAGGATGCACGAGCAATTATTTATCCGAGGATCGTATTCACACTCGACCAAGCACGATACATTATAATTAATCTGAACACTCTCATCACACGTAAATCCACCATAGCTTTTGTTATATCCTAAACAGCTCGTGCCCTCAAATGGGCCGCAACAGAACGGAGGGGCATCAAAGACATATGATTTGACGATACTTTTAAACGTACAGTCATCCCCAGAAGGCGCTATACATTCAATTGGAGTTGAGATGAGAGTGGGAGTATCGATACCAATGATATCGATGCTAAAATTTCCCTTACCGGGTGAAGTGCCGTGAAGGGTGCACACATCCCATTCCCAGTCCCAGTTACTCGTCAGTGTTATAGTGGCGGACTCACCGGGTCTAACCCACTTCCAGAAGATATCGGGTTCCATTTCTATGTAATTTAGCCTGTCATGCATATTAAATACCTGTGCCTGATAGCAGCACGTCTCTGTCCCTATGTTCTTAAACTTAACAAATATATCTATCTCATCTCCGCTGTGAATTCGATGTGTTACGTTTATTAATTCGACCTGACATTGATCTGGAGGACCATCGCATGTAGCCGATGCGAGTAGAGTTAAACAGAGTAATGTGAGGGAGACTATAGTTATTCCATTTATCTTATTCATGATACCACCGGGTAATTAACATATTAGTGTCTTAAAAAATATTAGTTCTACGAGCGCCGATGCCAGTACCATAAGCGCCAGACCCACCATAACGTAGATCATGCCCCTCTTCGCGTCCGTTCTCCCCTCCATATCCTCACTTACCAGCCATTTGAATCCGTGTAGTATCAGCATTATTATCCCAACGAACATTGCCGTATATCTGAGTAACTCGATAACATCGCAAAATTGTCTATTTGACTCACAGACGCCATAACAGGTATTGTTGCATGCCTCCAGCGCAGTCTGTGTGAAGGCATATATACTGCACATATCGCTGATGGTGCAATTCTCACAATCATCGTGCAATAGTGTCCTTCTGCCACACTCTGCGGCGCACTTTAGTATACAATCCGAGAGATTTTTGTGACCCTCCCACAGAGCAACGCTACATCGCACGGTTGGTGTAGCACCATCTTTGCAGGTATAACTGCCGAGACCAGGATACAATGTACAGGTAAATGGACCATAAGAGCAAAAAGCGCCACCATGGGGCCCAGGAGTTTCATAGCAGCCAACAGCACATCTTTGAATTACATTACCCGTATCCTTGTCTGCCACGCACATACCACTCGGGCTACCAACACAGGGCTCTTTACAATATGTGACGGCACAAACACTACTCATAAAAATGAAAACGATGAATATCACCAATATACTTGTCTCGACTTTCATTATAGTAGAATTAGAGAAAACATGTATATAATCATAAATCATAAAGTTAATATATTTTACCGTGAATGAACCATTTTTAAATGTGATAGATATGAATAGAAAAAATCTCTACGGGTTGATTTCCCTTATTGTTTCCTTTATTTTCATCTTTAGTGCGCAAGCACACGCGCAAGGCCCGGCTTGTACTATAAGCCTGGCAATAAATCCCGCAGCTGCAACTATAAACCCCGGTGATGACATCCAATTTAAGGTGTGTTTAGCGGGGGTGAGCTGTGGTCATATTCCCGTAACATTTGAGGTCACGGACCCAATGGGTATTAAGCACGAATACACCGAGATTACACCAAGTGCAGCACCTTGGTGTACCTCATGGATCAGCTATCTGACCAAATTCAACAATCTCCCAAACACAGATGAAAGTGGCAGATACTATATAGTTGCGAGGGCCCCAGATGTAAACGTTCCGGATAACTGGGAGCAGGATGATTTTGTCGTTAATGTAGTTGGTTGTGAACAAGTGTTTAATGACAGTGCGCTCATGGCAGAAAGAGAGGTAACTATAGGGAGTATCCCCGAGATGACCCCCTCAGATATAGTTGCATGCTGTCATCTTGATTGTTGCTTAAATCTAACCCTGGATATCGATTGCAAACGTATAGGCGGTAATTTTCCTCCGGCCGAACTCAATGTGGGCACCACCGAGCCGAGCTCGTTTGGTTATACAGCAATCTGCCACAGGGTACTTTCAAATTTGGATGTGGAGTATACATCGATAAATGCCTCCAAGTACGTGGTTGTGGGTAAGGCGGTTGAGAAGGATAATATCACCAATTACACGATTATAGATATAGGCAGGAACGAGTGTATATTGGGAGACATTACTAAATGTGGACTGACCACAAAGAGACTCCTCATAGATGAGGATGTATACAGGTCCTATGTAGTTACCAACCTATCACATGCCAATCCGGTATGTGGAGGCTTCTATACCCCGGAGATACCTCCAGTAGGTTGGGTGTATGATTCCGTACAAAACACACCCAGATATCTCGCCGTTTATAAGGATCTGACAGATTTTCTTTATTGCTGGATGGCCCCACCACTTATAAGCGAATCAAAATGGTGTCATCTGGTCAATCTTGGTTGGTATTCCGTCGTGGATCTGACCAGCGAGAGAAACGTTACATACATCACCCCAGAGGCCGTGGAGGAAGAGAACAAATGGAACAATCTCTCTGGGTATATCGTTTTGGGGCATGCCTGTCCCCTGTACAGAAATACCACCAGTATTACGGTGACTGCAATGCCAGAACTCCACTGTTTCGATGCCACAACAGCGCCCTTCGATATTCCCTGTACACACCCCTTTAATACCTCCTGTGGAATCGGAACCGGTCCATGTATCTACGTGTGGAAGTCGAGTCATCCACTGAATGGAACCATAGGATACACAAAGAGTTTTTGCGAGGATACATTAGCAATTGGGCCCCACACCATCTCACTCGAGGTTGCAGATGCGGAAACAGACACGCAGATTCCCGCGTTTAATCTAACCAGAGAGGAAATTCAGTCGATAAGGTCAAATGTGACCATAAATGCGCATGGTCCGTCTCCAGG
Organism: Candidatus Altarchaeales archaeon; assembly: GCA_003663115.1. Taxonomy (GTDB): domain Archaea; phylum Altiarchaeota; class Altiarchaeia; order IMC4; family QMZM01; genus QMZJ01. The sequence continues at coordinate 14,889 of QMZJ01000006.1, forward strand.
CTGCGCTGCCATACCTCCCGGCCCCCATATCTTTGATTACGGTCCACCATATCGTGACTGTGTCAACGGGAATAATCCCAGGTATTATAGATTATTCGATCAAAACACCACGTGGGTTAAAATCTTTACCGTTACTCCGATGCTCGAGGACAGGAGAGATCTTGGGGGAGGGGAGGGGTGGTATTGGAACTGGAGCAGAACGAGCGCACCGGATAACAAGATAAATATTACCATCTATATCGGTGGGGGTTGTAAGAGGACAAGTGCCTTCCATTTTAATTACACACCAGCGGTACATTCATACTATGATACGCCAATTATCGACTATGTGAATGTAACCATATTTGATGGAGCGAATCCGCCAGTAACGTATAATGTATCCGGGTGGAATCTATTGCCATTCCCGCCGGCGGATTCAGTAGTAAATATCAGTAATGGAATGATAGTCGAACATCACCGATATGAAGGTATCCGCTATTCATACTTCGCGATAAATCACACGGTTCCGGAGAATGCTGCATATCTTCATATAGAGGCAAATTATACCTGTGAAACAACTTTAAAGAGAAACAATGTACCCTGTGGAACCATCGATGAGATTAAAGACAAAAGTACCGTGTACGATAATTTCACGATAGAATTCCTGGATCATGAAAATCCAAAAGATAATTGTAAATGGACGAATCCGCTGGAATGGAGGAATATCTCCGGCTATTGGAACAGGACCTGGGATGCCACTCTAGGTAAATACATTTTGCATTTGAACAAGTCTGCCATGCCTAACAGGAGAATGGTCTCTGTAGAGGATATCTCTGATAATAAAACAATAGAGGTGCTGGTAAAGGGGAACGCTGCCGGTGGAGAAATCGCCGATACGACGATAGGATTTTATAGCAATAGTGATGCAAGTAGCTACTGGTTTCTTGACCTGCACGAAGACAGTAGTGGAGGTAAACTGGCTATAGGGTATCGTAAATCAGCACCCCCTTCTCGTGTGATAAGGAAAACTGAACCGACGACATACGTTGACGATGAATGGTACTGGGTTAAGATCTATATTAACGGCAGTAACATCTCTGCAAAGATCTGGAACTATAGCGCTGAAGAACCGGAGAGCTGGCAGATAAACTATTCAATTGGTACAAACCCCGGTGATGTGATCTTCGGCAATCACTGGGTGATAGGAACTGAACATGGAACCAATAACGAAGAGTTCTGGTTTGACCCAGATCCGAGGTGCGGGATCAAGGTTAGTGGCTACTATAATTCGAAGTTTATTCCGGCCCTCGGATATTCTGTAGTTACCGGCGGACACATAGATATCGAGATAGAACCAGATATACTGAGCGGATTTACACTGAGGGTTGGGGAAACACCGAGGGTTGAATATGATCACGTAATGCACCCAGCGAAGCATATTCTGTACAGAAAAGAAAAGGCAGCACCCTCTCCCCCATATCTGGATATGCAGGAATTTTATTATGATGACAAATACGGATATGAGTCAGTAAGTTTTGGTTTTAATGAATTATGTAAATTGCCAGCATGCCCCGCAAATTGTTACTGTAAACCGGATGATATATTTACCCCGGAATGCATAGACATGACTAAAGAACCACCGGTGCGATATTACCCAGATGATTGTGTGTGCGTTTGGAATGAGTGTTATCCAGATCCGTGTACATCCAGCAGAACATATCATGAATACGAGGGCATATACTATGATTTCGTTGAGTTCTATAACAGATTTCCACCCAACGAGGAAAATTATATTCGAACATTGGGGGACCCCGTCTCCTCCCGTTGGATAGATATAGGCAACATATCTGCCGGACCGGATTTGAGTAAGGTGAACTCACCCAGAGGAAGATATCAATTCGATTTCTCGTGCAGGGGTATAAATCTAACAGATTTTATTAATAATGGCACTCTTACCGTGTATACACACTTCAGGAACTTTACATACAAGCTCAGTAGTTTGACGAGAAGAGGTAGGACAAGTATTTTCTATGTCGTGAGTCCGGCACCCGAGGATATAGAACCCGGGGATCTCGTAACTATAAACGTAACGCTGTTATGTGGTGTGTTCCCCCTTGGCAATGAGGACGTTGGAATAATTGTTACTAACTACCAGAATGAGCTGATAGGCGTCAATCGAATTGGAGATAAGGCATATGTAACAACCGACGCTCTCGGGTTTGCAAGCTTCAGCTTCGTGATAAGACAGGATGCCGCAAAGGTAACCCTCTTCTATGAGGGGAGTGAAGAATGTGGAGAGGCAGAGGTGAATTTTATCTTAGGGGGTGAGAAGGTAGAATCAATAATAACCAGCGTTGAATTCTTTTTATTGATGATCATATTTATCCTTGCCATCTTTTCATATCGATTCTTCAAGAAGGGCAGATTAGATTTCTATGAGATGTGGCAGGAGTTCAGGGGAGAGAAGGATTAGCTCTTGAATAGAATCTTCAGGAATACAACAAGATCTCCCCGACAGAGATAGGTCAATAAAACACCTAAGAACAGAAAGGGGGCAAATGGCAGGGTCTGTTGTATCCGTATGAGATTCGACTTCAATTTATTCTCTGCATAGAGTTTATTTATCAGTTCGATCTCGTCCGCGGTTATCCCTCCAGTGGTAGATGAGATAATCCTATCGTCTGATTTTATTTTCTCGGCCAGAATCATGCCCGGCTTTAGATCCTCTATGTTAATGGCAGTTGTTGTTGGAAGAAAATTACTGAGACCTATAAGGAACATTACGATGATAAATATAAAAACAAGGAAGATGAAGAATTTCAAAAATTCTACAGTAAAAACCGTATCGAAATCGAATATCAGCCGTAGAATGGACAATATTATTGACGCATGGATTAAACTTATAAATTTGATCCTTCTGAATATATACGGTATTGCCATGAACAAGAGGAGATACACTAAAAATGTTAGTTGTATCCCCAGAAACGAAAATATTACATCGAAAAACCACAGAAATCCAAATAAAAATATTATTCTCTCTATCAATATCCTTGGGTCGAATAAATTTTTAATTTTTCTATCTTTATTTTTACTTATTGAAAATGGAAGGGTAAGCACTATTAAAAAAAATAATGGGATGAAGGTATTACTAAGCAGGGTAAATGATGGAAAATATTGGATATAACCCTGCCGATACGTTGTTAACGGGACTAAAGCAGCATATGCGGAGAAGAGTTTTGCATCCCCGGGGGTCCATAGATTGAATGTCCAGAGTGCGAAGCCGACGAGAAATGCTATAATTACATTGATCAATAATGCCAGATAGTAACCTTTATCAAGATTATGATCTTCAATAACTCCGAGAAACATCAGAGAATTTATTAAGGCTGCAAAGAGGAGTGCAGACAGAATGTATCTGTTCCTGATCTTCCCCCCGCGGATGTCCTCACAGGATGTTATAGTACCAAAGAGCAGGATGAATGAAAGAAATATGAGAGATGTCATTTTTATAAATTGTTATTTGAGAGTAAAAACTTTTTTAGATCAATACCAATATTAATGTAGAATGACA
>QMZJ01000007.1 GCA_003663115.1 Candidatus Altarchaeales archaeon
AATCAGAATAAAGTTAGTTATTTTTTCTTGGATTTATCCATCCCCATCAGATCCTCAAATTCCTCTGTGCCCATCTCGAAACCGGTTCTGGCTTCACCTTCCTCAAATTCATATCCAAAGCCAACCTCTTCTTCTTCCTCGGCTTCCGGTTTTTTTGCTTTCTTTGACATAATTGCGACCAGAGCTATGATAGCAATTGCCAAGAGGAGTATCGCCCATGTGGTATAATTAATGTGTAATACTGGATCGGCCTGGCTCTGCAGCATCCTGATTATCTCATCCTTATCAGAATTTTCCTGAGTGAGCTCATCTATCCTTTTATCCCTTTCCCGTATGGTTTTTTCTAAGGCAATCTTTGTTCTATTTAAGTTGTCGATATCAACCATTAATTGCCCGACAATAATCCGGAGCTCATCTATCTCCACACTCTTCGGGGGTCTCTCCTTTGAGGCTCTGAGCCAGTCTATTATGTTGATACCGAATCTCAGGTTGTCGTACCTGTACCTCGATGTGTCAATCTTATCATTTGTTAACATATCGGCATCACTTAATAAAAAGACTAAACCATTACCTACCAATGCAGCAGATGCCACCGGTGGTTTACTCCCCTTTGGAAAGGTGGGTGACTTTGGTGAGTATGTATCCCAATCTCCAGTTACAACTAGTTTTGCATCTCCGGAGATGGATATCCCGTTACCGCCAAAAAAAGCCAATTGATTTACACCCTGTATAAGTAATCTTATTGATGGGTCCTGTCTATTGATCGTGTGTATGACAAAGTTTGTCTTATCAGCTACTTCCGCGCCACTGGAGGAATCCCAAACGGGGCTGCTCTCATCTTCCAGTATACCCGTATCTATTGTCATTCCAAATGGTATCGTAATCTGGTTCGCGGAGGAAGTGCCGCCGGCTATGAAAAGCCCTTTGCCGTCCTGCATGACAAATTCAAAGATAGCAGCCAATTCGCTCGCATCCAATGGACTATTCAAGTTCGCTATAACCAGCACATCCGGGTCATAGCTTCTCAATACCTCCCTGGACAGAGGTATCTCTATGCGTGAAACAGAATAACCCTTATCCTCCAGGGCCTCTTTAAATTTGGAATATCCCGTTTCAATTTTATAGTCTCTCGATACCTTATTGGTTTCATAGAAGAGTATCTTCGTTTCAGCTACGCATATACCAGAAGAAATAAGTACAAGAACGGATATTAGTATTAGAGGTAAAACCTTTTTGTAATTCATCTTCTTATCTATTATTTTATTTTTTCCTTTAAATACCTTTGTTTTCACTCAATAATTTTATCGTTACTGTCCTCTCTCTGGGACCGTCCAATTCAATCAGTATAACTCTCTGCCACGTTCCGAGGTCAAGGTGGGAGCTCTTTATGGGCAGGACGATACTGCTCTGGAGCAAGATGGATCTCAGATGAGAATCTGCATTGTTATCGATCCTGTCGTGTTTATAGTCCAGTTTTGGTATCAATCTCTTCAGCGATGCCTCTATGTCCGAGATCAGACCGGCCTCATTTTCATTCACAATTAGAGCTACTGTGGTGTGTTTTGTGAATATCAGTGCAATTCCATCCCCGACCTCAGATTTAGCGATGATACTATTGATCATGTCAGTTATATCTATTAGTTCCATCCTTCTGTTGGTTTTAACATGTATTTCTGGCATCACAACTCACTCAGTTCGATATCTATATCCTTATTTAGATGGAGGATTCCAAACATTTCGTGTGTGAGGGGGCCCACGTTCACAACCTTTGTTTTTCCTATGGTATCCGTTGAACCTCCGGATTCATGAATATGAGAGCTCAGGAGGATCTCCGGCTGAAATCTTTCAACAATATCCCTGATGGCTTTGCTTCCCACATGGACCTCTGGTGTCATTATGTCGCACTCTGTATTCAGAGGAGGATTGTGAACTGCAAGAACGACCCTTTCCGTCTTAACCCCATTCAGGAGTTTCTCAAGCTTTTCATAGATTTCTTTTTCTTCCATCTCAAAGGGTGTGTCGAATGGCGTTGGTGCGGAGCCACCAAGCCCGATTATCGTGGTATCATTAAAGACGGCGCTATTCTCGTGGAGATTGACACCATACTCGTCAAATAGATTGAGGATCTCTGGAGTATCACAATTTCCTGGTATGGCTAAGACCCTAAAATTGCTTAATGAATCCAGAACAAATCTTACCTCCTCAAGACTTTTCTCTCTGTTTCTAAATGTATCATAGCCGGGAAAATCCCCGAGGATCAGTACGTTCTCAAATTTATTAGCTATTGCGTACCTCTTTAACCTCAGAACGGATTCCCTGTCCCCATGAATGTCTGCGATGCATAGAATTTTCATAGGTAATATTATTTGAAACCAAATAAATTAAGGAAATGTATTCATTTACCTTCCTTGGAACGGGAGGTGGGAGATTCGTGCTATTAACCCAGAGGAGGTACTCTGGTGGAATCTGGCTGGATTTTGGATCCACGATGATCCTGGACCCGGGTCCGGGGGCGCTGATCAGGGCTCTGCAATTTGGAAAGAAACCGGGGGAATTGGATGCCGTTCTTGTATCTCATAGACATCTGGATCATTACAATGACGCAGAGGTTATGATCGAGGCGATGACATACGGCACTAAGAAGAGGAGAGGTCTTCTTGTGATAAATAAGAACACCCTGGGATATATCTCAGAATATCATCAAAATGCCGTTAAGGTAGTTGTTCCAGAGCCGGAGGAGGAATTCGGGGTTGGTAAATTAAAAATTCGGGCACTGCCTACATTTAACCATGAAGAGGGGATTGGCTTCAAGTTCTTTACGGAGAGAGGCACTGTGACCTATGCATCGGATACCGGTTACTCTAAGAGGTTAATGGAATATTATAGCGACTCGAGAATCCTTATCCTGAATGTGATCTTTCCGAATTCCAAGGAGATAAAGACCCACCTGAACACGGAAAATGCGACCAGGATAGTCAGAGAGATAAAACCCGAATTGGCTGTAATCCAGCACTTTGGTATGTCAATGCTCAACGCAAACCCGGACAGAGAGGCAGATTTTATCGAGAGAAAAACTGGCGTGAAAACGATAGCAGCGAGAGATGGAATGACAATTGATCTGGAAGATTTAGACGCTACGAGACGTGAAAAACAGCTTAGGATAAGCAGTTTCTGATCTTATACTATATCTCCAGCTGCTCTCTAACTACATTGACGAAATTCCTAACTGCTTCTGAATCTGTCTTTTTTAGTCTCCAGTCTTTCCTCTCTTTTTTGGATAATACCGGCGATTCTATCTGATAAACCCTCCTTCTCCCCATTATCAAAAAAACAGATCCGATGCCAAGTATGGGGAGTAGAAGAATAACCCCGCCCTGGACGAGCAGAAATGGCCCCATCATGATAGCAATCATGATCCCTCCAAAAAGAAAAAGAAGGAACCCAATTATATGGAGTATATTCGGGCACCAAACCCTGACGAGCGATATATCGAATATATCATCGTAACTCAGAAAATTCCTCCCTTTAGATTCCCTTACTATCCCGATGGTGGTTGCATAAAAGTTTACGAGGTTATCCGAACATGTTGCTAAGATATGATCATCCTCCGGTAAAAATCTGACAGTTCTCCAGACATTGATGGGGAATGTCATATCGATGTACCTTTCATCTCCCTCGATCAGCTTTATACCGTGTGGAATTACGCTTTTGAACACCGCTCCACATTGCTCGCATACGGCATGCATCTCTCCCTGGATCCTCTTTCTATCCAATGTGTTATCCCCCTTGCAGATCGGACAGCCGCCCCCGAACAGGGTATTAAACCACCTCCTTTGCATATCGTCGACACTGGAGGATATCTGATCCAAAAGACCCATCTCATAGATAATATTGGAGTATATCAAGAAATATCCTATTCCACAGTAACACTTTTCGCCAGATTCCTTGGCTTGTCCGGATCCAATCCCCTAAGGACCGAGATATGGTAGGCAAATAGATGCAGGGGAACGATGTAGAGTAGGGGTGAGAGCAACGGATCTATTACGGGGGTTTTTAGATCACCACTTTCCCCAACAACGATGATGGTGGCTTTTCTCGCCCTTGCCTCCTGTATATTGCTCTCCATCTTTCTAAAGAGATCATCGTTTGGATTTATCGCCACGACCGGGATGCCATCTTCCAATAAGGCTAAAGGACCGTGCTTCAATTCTCCGGCGGGGTATGCCTCCGCGTGTACGTATGAGATCTCCTTGATCTTCAGGGCTCCCTCCAGCGCCGTCGGATAGTTCAATCTTCGTCCGATGTAAAAGAAAGTATTCTTATTGGCTAACCTCCTCGCAAGCTTTTTGATCTCATCCTCATTGTTTAAGATCTGTCGAATCTTTCCGGGCAAATTGTTTATATCATCAATGATCTCGTTTACATAATCCATTTCAATCCTACCAGACTCCCCTGCCAGGTAAAGCCCCAATAGAGTTATTGCCGTTAACTGTCCGAGATATGCCTTGGTCGATGCGACGGCTATCTCCGGTCCGGAGTAGGTATATATGTTATCGTCAGAAATTCTCGTCAAAGTGGAACCCACGACATTCACAATGCTCAGAACATATGCCCCTTTATTCTTGGCTTCCTTAACGGAAGCGAGGGTATCGGCAGTTTCTCCAGATTGAGAAATGGCTATTACCGCACAATCACTGTCTATCGTATTAACGGTAGAATAGCGAAACTCCGAGGCTACAACGGCCTCCGACGGAATCGAGAATCTCTCGAGTAGATATTTTCCCAGAAGGCCCGCATGATAGGCAGTACCGCAGGCTACGAAGTAAATTCGTTTGTATCCAGTTAATTTTTTCGCTATATCCTCAATTTCCTTTATAGCCTTCGTTGCATTTTTCACGGCCTCGGGTTCCTCGAATATCTCCTTTAACATAAAGTGGGGATAACCCCCTCTCTCTGCCTGCTCCATGCTCCACTGAATGGTCTGTATTTTTTTCTTTATTTCATCCCCGGTCCGGATATCCTTTATTTTGACACGATCCTTTGTCACTATGCCATAATCGAAGTCATCCATGATCAGAATCCTCCTTGTATTTGGCAAAATTGCCGGCGTGTCTGAGGCGATAAAATTCTCCCCATCACCCAGACCTATTATTAAAGGGCTTTCCTTTCTCGCTATCAGGATCTTATCTGGCTCATGGATTGATATGGCCGCGATCGCAAAGCTACCTCGAAGTTTTTTTATTGCTTCCCTGAAGGCTACCTCAAAGCTTTGGGTATAGAGTTCTTCTATCAGATGGGGTACCACCTCGGTGTCCGTTTCTGATTCGAATCTATGACCTCTCTCCATTAACCCCTCCCTCAGATCCCTATAGTTTTCAATTATCCCGTTATGGACTACTATAAATCCATTTGTGCAATCGGAATGTGGATGAGCGTTGCACTCTGAAGGTTCTCCGTGAGTCGCCCACCTCGTATGAGCGATACCTATATCTGAGATGATTCTCTCACAGCCCGCACTCTCCCTTATCTCATCTACCCTGCCCCTGTCCTTAAATATAACGACATCTTGATCGGAGATACATGCTATTCCGGCAGAGTCGTAGCCTCTGTACTCTAAACGTTTTAGCATATCAAACAGTATCTCTGGCGCATTTCTATTCCCGACATAACCAGCGATTCCGCACATATTCAACACAATCTCTTAAGAAAAATAATACCTCTCACCCCTTCAACCTCATAATTGCAGCAGCGATATCCCCCCTGGATTCTTCCAAAGCATTTCTTGCCTCTTCTTTGCTGACGTTGGCCTGCTTGGAAACCATCTCCACATCCTCCTCTTCTATCTCTACAGATGCCTCGACCTCCCGTTCCCTGATCTTCCCACCCGTGATGTTGAAAATCTCCTGACCCTGCACAACCATCTTCATTACCTCTGGATCCTCTATAATGATCTCCCTCTCAGACCCATGAATTGTTACGGTATTCGCATCAATCTCTTCGGTCCTGATACCCATACGCTTCATCATCTGCTTCATCTGCCTCGGATTTAAACCTCCCGGAAACATAATATCACCTTTATATCCTTATTCTTTGTCTTTAAATGCTTAAAAGTTACTATGGTAAGTATGGTAAGAGCGTTCATAGCCATTCCGTGCCCGGAGGAATTGAAGAAAAATATGCTGGAGATTCAGAGAGCCATCAATAAGCTTGGGAAGATGAAACTGGTCGAGCCGGAGAACATACACCTGACGCTTAAATTTTTAGGTTATGTAGAGGATAACAAACTTAATAAGCTTATTGATGCCCTGAATTTTATCTCTGAGAACAGAAAATTTGAGATATCATTAAGGGGTATCGGTGCCTTCCCAGGCCCGGGTTATGTGAGGGTTATATGGGTCGGTGTTGATAAGGGCTCGGATAAGATAATGATAATTCAGAGGGGGATTGACGAGAAACTGAGTTCTCACGGATTCGAGAAGGATAAGAGATTTCACCCCCACTTCACCCTGGCGAGGGTAAGGTCGGTAGATAAGCAACAAATAAGAAGATTTTTACGGGAGAAGGAGACCCTCGAGTTTGGTAGTTTTGAGGTTACAGAGATAAATCTGATGGAGAGCAAATTAAGCCCCGGAGGCCCCATATACTCCATAATCCATACCTTTGAACTCTCGTGAGATATAAATACATGAAAAATGTAAATAAGTAAAATGTAAATAAGTAAATGAACGATGGAGAAGGTAAAAACGGGCATCCCCGGATTGGATGAAATGCTCGGTGGTGGGCTCATTAAGAACAGACCCTATCTGATTTGTGGCGGTCCCGGGACCGGGAAGACGATACTTGCAATTCAGTTTCTCATGCAGGGATTAAAGGAGAATGAAGGATGTCTCTTTATAGCCCTTGAGGAGCCATCCAAGCAACTGATCGAGAATATGTCCGAATTTGGTTGGGACATTCGTGGAATAGATATAGTGGACACGGCACAGGAGATAGCGGAGGGAAAATGGTTCATAAAGCCATCTGATTTTGAATCACATCCAGAGTTTACCTTATTGAGTTTGATAGATATAATAAACAAGAAATTGGACACGCGTGATCTAAAGAGGATCGTAATCGACTCTTTAACGAGCATAATGTCGTTGTATGAAAATGATGTCGAGATGAGGAGAGGCATCCTGTCGCTCATGAATTTCCTTTCCACCACGGGGTGTACTACTATAATTACCGATGAGATCGGAACTCAATCCAGAAAGGATGTCCTGATGGAAGAATTTCTTGCCAGTGGTGTAATAAGGATACACACGATGGAGAAAAAGGGGGAGATGATGAATGGCATAAGTATACTGAAGATGAGGGGCAGCGATTTTGACAGGCACATAAGGCCCATGAAAATTACAGATAGGGGTATAGTCGTCTTCCCAGAGGATACTCTTTTTGAATAGTTTTGAAATAGAATTGTATTCCTTTAGTATTCCTTTAATTTAAGAGCCTCTATGGATTATGCGCATGTTCGCTGGGACGAGGAGGATTTTTTCATTCGATATCTTACCTATATCGCCATCTAGATCTATACAGATATCTCTCAATCTCTTTACTGCATCTCTCAATAGGATCTTGTTGCGAAGGAGTTGCTTCACATTCAGTACAACTATATTGTTCTTCTCCAGCTCTCTCTTGGCCTCATCAATGCCACCCCCTTCGGGATCCAGATCCATGGGTTTTATATAGGTTATGTCCTCTCTCTCAATTAGCTTTCCCTCACGTATGCTCAATCCATTTAAGTAATCCTCTATATCGATCTCCTCTTCCTCTTCTTCCTCGGCGCGACGGAAAAATCTTTTAAACGGCATTTTGACTCCTTATATATAATTTATTTTTATTCCTAAATAAGCCTATGAATAATTATTAAATTTCTGTATATAAATCCCCCAAGAATCTCTCTTTTGATGTTCTGATTTTTGCTTTTTAATATCTCATATTTTATTTATTAATTCAGCAAGTTGTGGGTTGGGGTAAAATGAATTTGTTCGAACACGAACTCGAAGAGAGGAGAATCTTCCGAGATATGTCCATTCTTTCCCCCCATTACGTTCCACAAGAATTGCCTCATAGGGATAAGGAGATAAGGGGTGTTACCAAGATCATTGCCCCGGTATTAAGGAATGAGAAGCCGAGCAACCTCTTTATATATGGCGGGACCGGGACCGGGAAGACGTGCGTTGTCAAATACGTTATCCGTAAACTGGAGGAATTCTTGAGGAGTCCGGGGAGGGATCTAAGAGACATTCTAGTGAGAGTAGTATATATGAATTGCAAGATAAGGAATAGTAAATATCAGGTTCTCCTGAAGACTCTCGAGGATGATTCACTGAATGATGAAAGATTAAAGAATATCCCGTTGGAGGGACGTACTGAAAGGAGCCTGAAGGGTATGGACCCCGCTGATCTTTATGATAGGCTCTTTAACGTGGTCCAAAGCAACGGCATGAATCTCATCATAATTCTCGATGAGATCGATATGGTGAAAAAGGGTCTGAATGATCTGATGTACATCCTTACCAGGATTAATGACGAGCTCAGTTCTGGACACGTGTCTATAATTGGCATATCTAACGATAGACGGGTGAAGAGTAGACTGGATCCAAGGAGTAGAAGTACCCTGTGTGAGGAGGAGATGATCTTTCCCCATTATAATGCAATTCAACTGAGAACAATTTTAAGGCAGAGGATCGAACACGGCTTTCGACCAGGCACGATCGATGATTCAGCAATTAGAAAGATTGCGGCATTCGCCGCACAGGATGGCGATGCAAGATATGCTCTAAAGCTGTTACAGAAGGCAGGAGAGATAGCACAGAGTAAACTCAAAACCAGGGTGGATCTGGATGATGTTGGAATGGCCAGACATCTGGTTGAGAAGGACATTATGACGGAATCTATAGCTTTATTGCCAGAACATCAGCAGATCGTTATCTACTCAATTGCTCATCTCGCCCTGAAGGGGGGGCTTTATCAGAGGCTCTCCGGTATAAGTACGGGGGATCTTCTAACGGGGGAGGTCTATGAGGCCTATGAAGCAAACTGTAGGGCATTGAATAGAAATCCGAGAACAATGAGGCAATTTTCTGAATACCTAAATGAACTGGAGATGTCCGGTCTGATTGCAATGAGGTTGTCTGGAAAGGGGATACGGGGTACAACAAGGTTGATAAGATTGGGCTATCCCCCGGATGAGATCATACAGATCGTAAGGCAGAGTCTCGGTCTTGAATCAGGTTAAACTCTCATAAATTTCAAGAAGTCTTTCAATTGTCTTATCTAATGAATGTTCTTTAACATACTCCAGACAGTTTTTTGATAATTCATCCCTTTTTTTATAGGCCTTTTCTATTTTTTTCATGAGATCCTCTGTATCTCCCTGCTGGTATAGAAATCCGACCCTCCCATCTTTTATCGTGTCCTTTAGCGCCAGGGCATTTGCACCAACCACCGGAACCCCACAGGCCATTGCCTCCAGGGCAACCAGACCCTGGGTTTCCGCCAGCGAGGGAAATATAAAAAGGTCTAAAGAGGAATAGAACCTCAGGAGCTCCTCTCTCGAGAGGAAGCCGAGAAATTTAACATTCTTTCTGCCTCTTGCCAGTTTTTTATAGTACCTCGTTGCGGGGCCTTTTCCGGCAATGATTATCTGACCATCAAATCTATCTGAAATCTCTATCAGATCCTCGAGGTGTTTTTCGTAGCCAAATCTTCCACAAAAGCCAATAACCTTTCCCTCCCCTATTCCGTATTTTTTCTTGAAGGATTCCGGATCTTTGTACCTAAAAAAATCTAAATTAATACCATTGGAGAGTACCATTACCTCTTTTACACCCTTTTCCAGAAGCCTCTCCCTTATTGATTCTGTCGGCGCAGTTACGAGATCGCAGGAATTCAGCAGTCTTTTCTCCCAGAAATTATACAGTTTCATCAACATTTTCTTCAATGCGGGCTTTTTTGTTACATAGTCTATGTAATCGTCAGCAGGGGTGTGATAGGTAAGGATTCTGGGGATCTTATATTTCCTCGATACATACAAACCCGCCATAGCCATAGTAAACAAGCCATGAATATGAACTATATCCAGGTCCTCTGCCTTCTTAGAAATCCCTTTGGTAAATGCTACCCTGTATCCCTTATAAAACCTGAACTCGAATGACCTGAAGGGAAATTCATTTTTCTTTGGAACATAGCTGCTCTCTGGGTAATAGACATAGATGTCGTGATACCTCTCCAGCTTCTTTTTCCACTCCGCTATGGTAGAGGTAACCCCATTAACCTGTGGAAAATATGTGTCTGTAAAGATACCAATTTTCATATTATAGTATCTTCTTTTTCCTAATTAAATAACCAACACAGATTCCAGTCACCAGGACCAGAAGGAGCACGATCATGAGCTCGGAGTAGGGTATCTGGGATGTTTTACTCACTATGTTATACTCCATCACCTTCTCCGCTTCCAGCATACGTGGAGCACCCCCGACACCTCTGCCTTCCCCAGCAATAAGATTAGCCAATGGTGTGCCTGCAAGCTGACCCAGCCTTAGAAGAAGATGATAGACCGCCACAAAGAGAGCTAATGTGGAAACAGTGAGGATGATCCATACTCTCTTCTCATACGGGTTCAATATTCCCTTTCCCTTCGGCGTCAGCCTGTAATATTTCCATTTCATACCCCTGTCCACCTGCCGGATTAAGCCGGCAGAAACCAGCTTATCCAGATGCTCCGAGATCGTCGAGGGAGCCATGTTCAGTTCATTGGCTAAATCGGTCAACGTTAACTGAAACCGCTCATCTAACTTCTTTAGAATATTAACCCTGGTGTCGATAGCCAACGCCTTAAACGTTTCTCTGTCAAGAACGATTTTGTCTTCCATCTCTCTCCCTTATCACTCCCTTATCCTGCTCCAGATAAGAATCCCCGCACAGATTATTACGATAGAACCCACAATGAGCAGGGTCTGAGAGAGAACATCGGGTTCCTCTTCTCCTTTCGGGATGGTTGTTGTGGTCGGTATCGTAACTGTTGAGGTAGTAACGCCGTGTTCACCTATATTGAAGCATTCATCACCCAGGCAGAATTTGACCTTTTTGCCCAGTGACAGATATTTCCCAATCTCTGGGTAATCTCTCAGCATCTGGAAGTACGTCTCGCTTCCATAGACAATGTCCGTGGTCTTCATATCAGAGGAATAGCTGTTATCCGTCCATACATCGTCCTTATAGTAGAAGGTTTTCGTACCAATAGACTTCACCCTCTCCGATCCCGTTTCATAGACATCTGAGCTTTTTAATTCCTTTGTCTTTTCGGCCGATCTTACAGCTTCAATTCCAGTCGGCGCCCAGAATTCACCCGTATGGAGTATTGAATCGAAGAGGTTTCTCGTCTCATCCTTTCTAACCGGCCTTCCATACTCTGTATCAACCTCCACCAAAAATGACGTATATGGCGTCATTATCCCGTACTTTAAACTCAACTCAATGATCTCATCTATCAGCTCCTTCTCCTCCCCATGTAAACGAATCTCATCAAGGAGGTAGCCTATCTTCCTGGTTGCCCATAACCTCGGGATGAATTCATTCCTTAGGTTCTGCCGTGGGAAGGTAGCTTCATAGGTGAATGTCTTCTCTTTATCTCCAATCCTGCCCTTCAGGGTTATCAGTGAATCCCCACTTCCAGAGTATCTCCCGAATATAATCAATTGAGACCCCTTAAACAGGTCTGGAAGCTCTTTGGGATACATGTCCTTTACCGGAATATTTTCAAATTCAAGCTCTAGATCAGATAGCACGGGATTTTTTATCTTTGTATAGAAATTCGAAATCTTTATCTCTATGTCCTCTTCTGGCTTCACGTATTCAGAAACGCCTTTATTCTGGCCAGAAATCCTGTCGAGTAGATGTGTATTAACGTCATAGCCAACCCCAAAGACAAATATTCTCGTGTTCTCTGTATTTGCGTTCTTTACATTTTCAAGGATCTCCTCGATATCCCTCACACCCACAGTTGGTTTTCCGTCCGTCAGGAATATGATGATATTCGGCCTTTCATCCTCATTCGTCATCTTTAATGCCTCTAATAAAGCCTCGTTGATATTTGTCCCTCCCCCGCTCTCTATCTTATCCACGAAATCTAATGCATTAGAAATCTCATCCGGGTCCGCTGAGACCAATTCATCGGAGAATTTCTCGATATTAGATTCGAAGGTAATTATATTGAACCTGTCGTCCTCATTCAGGTTCTTAATACAGAATTCCAGGGCATTCTTTGCCTGCTCGATCTTCTTTCCCGACATGCTCCCGGATGTGTCAATTACAAAGACTATATCCTTTGCCATAATTTTTTCCTCGATATCCTGTTTTGGGGCTACCATGAGCATAAAGAATCCATCCTCTTCTCTCCCCCTATGGGTCAATAAATTTATGCCGAAATCTCCTTCAGAGATGGTGTAATATAGCTCAAAATCCTTTTCGGGCAATAGGTTTTCCTCCTCATAGCTTATCTCGGCGCTGTAATCATCCTTCCTTTTAATAGATATTTCGTGTGTCGGGGAGTATATCGTCTTTATCGGCTGATTTGATTTCAATTTTACGGTGATGACAACACTCTCCAATGGTTTTGACGAGAACCTCTCCGGTTCTAATGGATAGACGTATCTGCAGATTCCAGAGTCACATTTTACTATCTCCTCATATGAAAGTTTAATTCTCTTCTCTCCAGGAATGTTATTTTTCTTTGCGGGTATGGGATAAACCCTGGCTTTAAACATATTCCTACCGACATATTCCAACAATGCCGGATCCTCAAGTCTTCTGACAATACTCTCATATATCTCTCTGGCTTTATCCTTCTCCAGAATTTCACCTACTAACTCTTCGTCATCGACATACATCGAGAATTTTGAGATACTCGCCTCTTCCGGTAGTGGAAAAATATAAGTGCCTTCCAGATCCCTGTAAAAATCATTCAGGAATACCTGATCTATCTCCGTCCTGGCATACTGGTTGTCTATTGTTACATCAACGTGGTGGTACTTTATCGCCAGTGGGGGGATGTGCTCTATATCCGGGATCGGCTCCGGGATTATTATGCCATCCGCAGAGACCAAGTCAATTGTAAAGCCCATGCATAAGAGCAGTACAAAAATCTCGAATAACCTAAGAGATTTCATTGGAGTCACCTCTTTTTTATTAGCATATTGTCATTGGAGACATAAGGAATTTTCGGTTTTTTTCGGTGAAGACCGAAACCCGATCCCTATAAATCCCAACCAAATTTATTTCTCGTTCATTATCTCCTCCTTGAGTCTGGATTCGGTAGATCTGCGCCCTCTCCTCGCCCTTCCCATCCTCGAGATCTTTTTGTATCCGAGGTATACGGACCCAAGGAGCAGGGCAATTACTGCCGCAATTAATGCAGAATTAAATGTTGATGGTAAGGTATATTTAGCAATAAATGCCAGAATAACTATCAGAATAATTAAGGATTTCTTTCGCCCGATCCAGTCCCAGATATTCACCACCATTGTTAGCCTTTTCATGGCCTTTAAGACAGTAATTAAGACAGCAAGAAATACTATCAAATTGAACCAGGAGTATATCTCTGAGTTTATATAGATTGTCTGTACCCATGGCCTTTGATCCTCCGTAACCATCAACTTGCTAAATCTATATACTTTGCCTTGTTGGGGAACACTAACCTGAACTGGCAATACCCCTTTTTCGGCAGCCTTCTGCACCGCGCCGCGGAATTCCTCCACTTCCTTCACCTGAGATTCAAGCATAGCATTAGATGGTGCCCCTCCAAGAGCGGTGGGTGCCGGAATCTCGGGGATATAGTGTCTTCTCTCTTTAACCTCTTTCATGTTCCCGTCAAATCTCAAAAAATCGTGTTCTTCGGGCAGGTACAGAATTAGATCGGCCCGACTTATCGGGATATCGACCCGTGGGAGCACAAAGTCCGAGGTGCCGAGATAGCCCATCCCCGGCATTTCTGTGATATAAACTATTTCCACTGGAAAGGAGACCCTTGACTCACCCCCCATAGATTTCGATAGTGGAATCAGGATGGTTCCCTTCTTACTTTTTGCCGGCTTTACGGGACCTCCGGAAACAAAGGTACTCCATACTCTTGAGTTTGGAGGTAAATCCAGTTCAAGAAACTGTTTTCTGTTGTTCTTCACATAGTAGGTTCCCTTCGTAATGCTCTTTCCATCCCCAACGACGAGGGTGATGAATGACGCCGAATCTATCACCGCTGAGAGAACGGGTATTTCCTCGTGCTTCTTGATATCCAGAATGATCGTGTATGGATGCTTCAGATACTTATAAGCTAGAAGTATCGGTCTCTTCGTTCTACTGACTATGGGATATGGAAGTTCCTTCACGTCTATTCTATTAGCTCCAGATACATCAGTTACTGTTATCTCGACATTCGTCCTGGCTTCTATTCCAATGTATCCCTTCTCCCGTTCTACACCAAGAATCTGAATTCTCGGAATCTCTGAAACTGCAGATGTACCCTGCAGTGTCTTCTCATATTTGACACTCAGTTGATACGTTCCCTTAATCTCCGAACTCAGATAGACATCAAGAATCTTTCTACCTTTGTCTTCCTTAACCCTCCAGTCCTTCAATCTACTTCCGGTAACATCTAAGACGTCAACATCGGTAGGTAATGAAACGGTGAAATGAGCGGTCCCCGCCTGCACTATTGAATATTGTACCGTTGTATCCCCATTTATTATACCCTCCCCAATAGACATCAGTGTAAAGACCTCTGCATAGATTCTTGGCTCTAGAATCTCGGGTTCGGGGATTTCTATCTTTCTTGACCATCTCATCGACAATAGATCGGTAGATGTCAAAACCGCGGAAGCATAGGTTTTTCCATTGCTCTCGGTTATTTCGGCGCTAAATGATGATGCAATAGAAACACTTATATTCGTCTTTGGAATCTCAAACCAGACCTTGGATACGGAGGTTCTTGGAATGTTAAATTTCAGATTATTGGAATCAACATCCGAATATACCTTAACTAAGAAATCGATCTCCAGCTTGTGTTTTCCAATTTCGTTCGTGATCAATTCATGTTTTCCGTTTTTCGTCAATAGTGAGATCCTCTTTCCATCAAGTTTGGCGTTTGCTATCGCAACATCTGAAGAGAGCAGTGGTATCTCGACCCAGCCATCCTTCAATACCTCGAGGTCATAGATGGCTGTTATACTCGCACTTTTCTCTTTTACCACACCCCTGTATTCTGCCCCAGAGATAATAAAATCTACGGGTGGTTTCTCGGGCAGGGTAACATTATCCTCTCCACATAATACATCTAAATTTGGGTATTTTGCACATATCATCCAGTCATCTGTATCTACAGCGTTTACAGAGATCGAAAACAAAAAGATAAAGATCAAACCCAGAATTAAGATTTTATCGATTTTCATCTTCTCAATTAAAGAATTTATCAAAGGCATATAAATCTTTATCGGTTTATTTCGGTCAGGAGCTAAAGCCAATATAAATCACCAATCCCGAATAATAAACATGCCAGTAGTGGTCATCGATACAAACCTCATCATAGCGGGAAGATGGAAAAGGAACAGCAGCTCCAACAGGATAATAGACCGGGTGATTGAGGGTAAACTCAAGGCGGTCTACACCACCGAAACAAAAAACGAGAATCTGTACGTCCTGGAAAAGGTTAAGGCACCCAAAGACTACATAGACAAAATACTGAAGTTCTACAGGGTCTCCAAGAAGGTGTATCCAAAGAGAAAAATCACCGCCTGCCCCGACAAAGCCGACAATCGATTCCTTGAGGTTGCAGTCGCCGGAAAAGCAGACTACATAATCACCAGCGACAGAGATCTACTGAATATGAAGGAGTTCGAAGGAATAAAAATCCTGAAGCCCGGGGCCTTTGAGAGGCTCTACAATATTCACTGCAGCCGCTGAGGGGGAATTGATTTTCTACTCAGATTTTTCATGCATTCCAGATAGGCATTATTTTCCTCCCACTGGCACTTCCCATCTATACATTTACAGGAGGTAAGCCTCAGGCAATCGTATTCTGGCCTGTATTCGCAGGTAGTTATAATATCCTTAACCCTCTCCTTTAATCCGCAGATCTGGCCAGAGCACCCTCCCGTTCCACAATCGGAATCTTGAGTGCACTCCATTTCTTTAATTTCTTTAGTTTCTTTATATATCTCAACACACCTCCCATTTCTGTACTCGCAACCCGAAACATTGAACTCATCAAGGCAGTTGATCCCACATATCCTTCCAGTTTTTTCCTCCGGCGTTTCACCTTTGGGATAGCATTTACAATCGCATAAGCTTAGGGAGCATTCACCACACCCCCATATACATCTTCCATCTACACACAGCCAGTCGCTCGTACAATTGGGGTGAGGTTTTCCCTCGCAGTCACTGGGCAATCTACACTCCCTTTGCTCCACACATCCGATACATCCGATCGAAATAACCAAAAGTAGTAAAACTCCGGGGAAAATTTTATTCATTTTTTCACTGATACATATTAAGAAGAGGACAATAAAAGGGATCCAAGCAATATACCTTGTTTCGGATCTATTCTGTTTTCATCGGTTATGCACTAACCCTGCGGATATAAAAATTCAGAGTCGGTGGGAAGATGAGACTTGCGATAACGCTTTCCAGAAACAGGAGCCGAACCCATGTTTCCGGAATTCTCGTCAGGATTCCGATAACATGATCAGATACATTCAAGATAAAGAATAGTATCACAAAAAGGGTGGAGGGGGTAGTTGAGCGGAACAAACTGAAAGGCAGGATAGACTCCGGAATCATCCCGACATGCATCGGTAATAACAAGCCGTAAGCTAGAGGATTTATCGGAAAGAAAAAATCAAAATATAACAGAATATAGTATCTCCGAATGTTCCACGTAACTTATGGGTATATTGAGAGATATGGGTTTCTCTGTAGTAAGACAGTGCATAAAAAGGTTGAAGGTTAAGAATTAGGCATTTAAACCGTTAATTTCCAATCCAGCTAAATTTATGCAGGTTATCCAGAATCTAATATAGCATAAATCTAAGTATATTGGAGGATGAAAGAGATCAGATACAAACCCATAGGAGTCATCCATTCCCCTTTCAGGGATGTCAAAGGGATGCCAATACAACCAGCCGGTGCCAGTGGGGTTGAAGGAACGGTAGAGATATTTCCCGAATACTGCGCGGGGCTCAAGGACGTGGAGGGGTTTTCGCATATCATCCTGATCTATCACTTCCATCTATCCGGGCAATACTCATTGGAGGTCAGACCGTATATGGATAATAACAGACGCGGGGTATTTGCCACGAGAATCCCGGGAAGACCAAACCCCATCGGCATCTCCGTGGTACGTCTCGTTGGGATTGAGGGTTGCACACTCCACATCCAGGATGTGGACATTCTGGATAATACTCCCCTACTGGATGTTAAACCCTACGTTCCAGAATTTGATATACGAGAGGTGGAGCGAACGGGGTGGCTTTCTAAAAGATCCGGTAATGTATACGAGCAGAGATCGGATGGTAGACTTGTGTAAAAATAAAATGAGAGAAATAAATGGTTTAAAATTAAGAACCGAGGTACTGGAAAAAGGCAGGGTGAGGAATAAAACCCTGCTGGACATAGGGGCCGGACCCCTTGGGATCATCGCGGCGAGGGATTTCAATTGTAAGGTAGTTAGTATCGACATCTCCGAGGAAAAATTAAGGGAGGTAAAGAAAGAGGCATTGCGGGAGGGAATTAAAGGAATCAGATTCGAGCTTGAGGATGCAACCAACCTCTCCTATAAAGATAATAAATTTGATGTGGTTGTCAGCTATGGTGTTTTACATCATATTC